>JAIOQK010000162.1 GCA_021413425.1 Mycobacterium sp. | reverse complement strand
GCAATCTTTGGTAGTCTGCTGTGCGGCCCGGAATAGTTGGTTCTGACCAGCCGTTATAGGTCACACTTGGGGTATGGTGTAATTGGCAACACAGCTGTTTCTGGTACAGCCATTCTAGGTTCGAGTCCTGGTACCCCAGCCAAATCTTGAGCAGTTATGTCGGCATCAAGCGCTGAGCTATGCTGGCGCACGTTCTAGCCCCCGTCGTCTAGCGGCCTAGGACGCCGCCCTCTCACGGCGGTAGCGTGGGTTCGAATCCCATCGGGGGTACACATTCACAATCGGTCAGGGCCCAGCCCGTCAGGGCGCAGTCGTACCGGCCACCGGCATCTCCGGAAGCCCGAGCTTGCGGTGATCCCAGGACCGCACCCGATTCGCCGCGATCCGCACCGCTACGCGCTTGTTCATCATCATGTCGACCGCGGGCTTGAGGTCCTCGGTGTAGGGGCCGTTGTAGCGTTCCCACACGCTGACGCCGACGGCGAAGATGGTGTCGGGATCGTCGTGGATCTCCGCGGTGCCCTCGAAGGACACCCCGCGCAGCGAGTCGTAGGTCATGCCGTCCTCGATCATGAAGCTGACCCGCGGATTGCGGCGGATGTTGACCACCTTCTGCGATTTCACCTTCGTCTCGACCCAGATCTCGCCGTCGATCACGCCGTACCACATCGCCACCAGGTGCGGCTGGGCGTCAGCTCCGATGGTCGCCATGGTGCCGGTGCGGCTGCGTGCCACGAACTCGGTGATCTCGTCGTCGGTCATCACGATCTGGCTGCGTTGCTTAGATCCCATGGCTAGAGAGTGTGTCAGCCGTCCCATCGACTCTGCGCGCAGATCGTGTTTTCGGCCGCATCGACGATCTGGGCGCAGACTCGATGACGTCACAGCCGCGCGGTCAGCGCCTCGCTGGCGTCGAGCAGGTCATCGGCCCACCGCGCACCGGGTTGGCGGCCCAGCCGGTCGATCGGACCCGACACCGACACCGCCGCGATCACCGCACCGCCGCCGTCGCGCACCGGTGCCGACACGCTGGCCACTCCAGGTTCGCGCTCGGCCAGGCTCTGCGCCCAGCCGCGCCGGCGCACCTCGGCCAGCGCGCGGTCGGTGAACACCGCGTCGGCGAGCACCGCCTGCTGGGTGGCGGGATCGCTGTAGGCGAGCAGCACCTTGGCGGCCGAACCGGCCGTCATCGGCAGCCGCGCCCCGACCGGCACGGTGTCGCGCAGGCCGGCGGCCGGTTCCAGTGCGGCGACGCACACCCGGGTGGTTCCCTCGCGCCGGTAGAGCTGCACGCTTTCACCGGTGGTCTCGCGTAGTCCGGGCAACACCGCGGCGCCGGCGGCGAGCAGGGGATCGCTGGCCCGGGCGGACAGTTCGCGCAGTGCCGGCCCGAGCCGCCAGCGGCCCACGCCGTCGCGGGCCAGCAGCCGGTGCACCTCCAGACCGGCGGCCAGCCGGTGTGCGGTGGCCCGAGGCAGCCCGGTGCGCTCGCACAGCAGCGCCAACCCGCACGGTTCCTCGGCGACCGCGTTCAGCACGCCCACGGCTTTGTCGAGCACTCCGATGCCGCTATCCTGTCCCATAGAAAGATACTGTAATCCCACTATCTGAGATCGTGAGAGTAATGGCCGACCATCGCACCCCGCGAACCCTTCCGGAGAAGGTCTGGGCTGATCACGTCATCGCCGCCGGCGCCGGCGAGGGCGGCGCGCGCGAACCCGACCTCATCTATATAGACATGCACCTCATCCACGAGGTCACCAGCCCGCAGGCCTTCGACGGGCTGCGCCTGGCCGGGCGTCCGGTCCACCGGCCGGACCTGACCCTGGCGACCGAGGACCACAACGTGCCGACCATCGACATCGACAAGCCGATCGCCGATGCGGTGTCGCGCACCCAGGTGGAGACCCTGCGGCGCAACTGCGCCGAGTTCGGTATCCGGCTGCATTCGATGGGTGATGCCGAGCAGGGCATCGTGCATGTGATCGGTCCCCAACTCGGACTGACCCAGCCCGGTATGACGATCGTCTGCGGCGACAGCCACACCTCCACCCACGGGGCGTTCGGTGCGCTGGCGATGGGCATCGGCACCTCCGAGGTGGAGCATGTGCTGGCCACCCAGACCCTGTCGCTGAGCCCGTTCAAGACGATGGCCGTCAATGTCGACGGTCCGCTGCCGGTCGGCGTGACCGCCAAGGACATCATCCTGGCGGTGATCGCCAAGATCGGCACCGGCGGCGGCCAGGGCTACGTGCTCGAATACCGCGGCAGCACCATCGAGGCGCTGTCGATGGAAGGCCGGATGACGATCTGCAACATGAGCATCGAGGCCGGCGCGCGGGCCGGCATGGTGGCGCCCGACGAGACCACGTACGAGTATCTGCGCGGGCGCACCTACGCCCCGGTCGGTGCGGACTGGGACGCGGCCGTCGCCTACTGGGAGGGACTGCGCACCGACGACGGCGCGCAGTTCGACAACGAGATCTACATCGACGCCACCGCGCTGAGCCCGTTCGTCACCTGGGGAACCAACCCCGGTCAGGGTGTGCCGCTGTCCGAGGCGGTTCCCGATCCGGCGTTGATGGGCAGCGACGCCGATCGCCAGGCCGCCGAGAAGGCGCTGGCGTACATGGACCTGCGGCCCGGAACCCCGATGCGCGAGATTGCGGTCGACGCCGTCTTCGTCGGATCCTGCACCAACGGCCGCATCGAGGACCTGCGCGCGGTCGCCGAGGTGCTGCGCGGGCGCACGGTGGCCGACGGCGTTCGGATGCTGATCGTGCCGGGTTCGATGAGGGTGCGTGCGCAGGCCGAAGCGGAAGGCCTCGGCGAGGTCTTCATGGCCGCAGGGGCTCAGTGGCGGCAGGCGGGCTGCTCGATGTGTCTGGGGATGAACCCCGACCAGCTGGCGCCGGGGGAGCGCTGCGCGTCGACCTCCAACCGCAACTTCGAGGGCCGTCAGGGCAAGGGTGGCCGAACGCATCTGGTATCCCCGGCTGTCGCCGCCGCCTCCGCGGTGCGCGGAAAACTGTCCTCGCCGGCAGATCTCTAGGAACCGAGGAGATATGGAAGCCTTCCGTACCCACACCGGCATCGGTGTGCCGCTGCGCCGTTCCAACGTCGACACCGACCAGATCATCCCGGCCGTCTACCTCAAGCGGGTGTCGCGAACCGGATTCGAGGACGGGTTGTTCGCCGCATGGCGCAACGATCCGTCGTTCATCCTCAACCTTGCTCCCTTCGACCGCGGGTCGGTTTTGGTGGCCGGCTCCGATTTCGGTACCGGATCATCGCGCGAGCACGCCGTGTGGGCACTGATGGATTACGGGTTCCGCGTCGTGATCTCGCCACGATTCGCCGACATTTTCCGTGGAAACGCCGGTAAGGCGGGACTTCTTGCGGCGGAGGTGTCGCAAGACGATGTTGAACTTCTGTGGAAGCTCATCGAGCAGAATCCGGGCCTGGAGATCACCGTCAATCTTGAGAATCGGACCATCGCCGCCGCAACGGCGGTGGTGCCGTTCACCATTGACGATTACACCGCGTGGCGACTGTTGGAGGGACTCGACGATATCGGCCTTACGCTGCGTAAACTTGCCGAAATTCAAACGTTCGAGAACGCGCGGCCAAAGTGGAAACCGCGCATTCCAGTCGAGCGGTAGTGGGGCGGCAACCCCCGTAATCTGTGCTCGACGGTGGCGCGCGACAACCTCCTAATGCGGTGCCACACGCGGTAAGTGGCGAACGCGACACGCAAAAACGTTTTGCTGCAGTTGCGCGTGGCTCATGGCTATCTGTGCTTTTACCGTTTACCGTGTCTCCAGTCGGTCCATCCAGGGCCACTGTTTCGGTTTCGGAGGATGCTGAATGAACAAAGCAGAGTTGATCGAGATTCTCGCGGACAGGTTGGAAATCGATCGCCGTACGGCGAACGATGCCGTGGAGCACTTGATCGACGCCATTGTGCGCGCTGTGCAAAGGGGTGACAGCGTAACCATCACCGGGTTCGGTGTTTTCGAGCGGCGTCGGCGTGCAGCCCGCGTCGCGCGTAACCCGCGTACCGGCGAGACCGTCATGGTCAAGCCGACCTCTGTTCCCGCGTTTCGCCCCGGCGCGCAGTTCAAGGCCATTGTTTCTGGTGCACAGAGGATCCCGGTTGAGGGTCCTGCCGTTAAAAGAGGCGCCGTCGGCGGCGCAGTTAGGAAGTCTGCTGTGAAGAAAGCTGTAAAGAAGTCCGCTGCAAAGAAGGCTGCCAAGAAGGCTCCCGCCCGCAAGGCCGCTAAGAAGGTCGTCCGCAAGGCCGCCGCCAAGAGGGTCGTGCGCAAGGCCGCTGCGAAGAAGGTCGTGCGCAAGGCCGCTGCCAAGAAGGCGGTTCGCCGGACTGCTGCCAAGAAGGCGGTCCGCCGGACTGCTGCCAAGAAGGTCGTGCGCAAGGCCGCTGCGAAGAAGGTCGTGCGCAAGGCCGCCGCCAAGAAGGCGGTCCGCAAGGCTGCTGCCAAGAAGGCGGTCCGCAAGACCGCTGCCAAGAAGGCGGTCCGCCGGACTGCTGCCAAGAAGGTGGTCCGCAAGACCGCTGCCAAGAAGGCCGTGAAGAAGGCCGCCAAGAGGGCACCGGCCCGCAAGGCTGCCAAGAAGACGGTCCGCAAGGCCGCGGCCCGGCGCCGCTAAACACCTCCGACGGAAACGCCGCGGACTCCTCGAGAGTTCGCGGCGTTTCTGTGTCTACCTGGGGTGTCAGGTCCGGGTGGCCAGCGGGCTGGGCATGTGATCGGCGGCGGTGAGGTGCCCGTCCGCCACCGACAGCACCCAGGTGCTGCCCTTGCGGTTGCGCGACTTATCCGGCTTGACGCCGTCGCGCCGGCACCACCAGTCGATCAGATACGGAATCACCCGGCCCTGCGTGCAGATCACCGGCGTCCCGCCGTGGGCCGCAATCTCCAGCACCCGCTCATGCGCCGCATCGGGATCCTCGGCGTAGGCCTCCTCGGTCAGGGTGGCCTCTTTCATGATGGGCGCTTTGAGCGTTTTGGCCAGCGGCTCGACCGTCTGGGAGCACCGCAGCCGGTCGGCGGCGTAGAGAGTGTCGGCCCCGAAGGCCAGCAGTTGAGGCACCAGTGACATCGCCTGGGCGCGGCCCCTGGAATCCAGCGGACGCTTGCGGTCATCGCCGTGGTAGCGAGACTTACGGCCGGCTGTCCCGTGCCGCACGATCAGCACGGTCTGGGTGTCGGCGGGCTTCTTGGCGAAGCTGGCCAGCATCTTGCGGTCGGACGGATAACTGAGCCGCTTCTTGGCCTCCGATACCGACAGCCACCGCACCTCGTCGGCCTCCTCGCCCGCGACGAACTCACCGCCGCAGGCACGTGCCGCCCAGTAGCGCACGATCTTCACCCCGCCGGGAATCGGGTAACTCACCACACCCAGCCGGCGGCCCAGATATGCCAACTGCCCGGTCTCCTCGCGGATTTCGCGGACAGCGGCCGCCGGCTCGATCTCTCCTTCGTCGAGCTTGCCCTTCGGCAGCGACCAGTCGTCGTAGCGGGGCCGGTGGATCACCGCTATCCGGGGCTGGCCGGTGTCTTCGTGCGGCCGCCAGAGCACCGCGCCGGCCGCCAGCACCTGCTTGCCGGCCTCTGATTTCGCCGAGGGCACGTCAGGACTGCCGGTGCTTTTCCATCAGCCACACCTGGTGATCGCGCACCTCGCGACCGTCCTGCGGTGAGGCGGTCCAATGACCGTCCGGACCCAGTTCCCAGCATCTCGTCGACGGGTGCATCGCCGAGGTGAACACCTCGTCGAGGTAGTCGGTGAGGCGCCGGTCGCGCACCTGGGCCATCACCTCCACCCGGCGGTCGAGGTTGCGGTGCATCATGTCGGCGCTGCCGATCCAGCACTCGTCGATCGCGCCGAAGTGCATGACCCGGGAGTGCTCCAGGAACTCCCCGAGAATCGAGCGCACCGCGATGTTCTCCGAGAAGCCCTCGACGCCCGGGCGCAGCGCGCAGATGCCGCGCACCACCACCTCGACGCGCACGCCGGCCTGTGACGCGCGGTAGAGGCCGTCGATGATCTGTTCGTCGACGATCGCGTTGGCCTTCACCCGGATATGGCCCTTGCCCTCGGTCGGGCCGCCGCCGCGGTGCGCCTCGACCTCCCGTTCGATGCGGTCCAGGATGCCCTTGCGGATGCCTTCCGGGGCGACGAGCAGGTTGCGGTAGCCCACCTTGCGCGAGTAGCCGGTCAGCGAGTTGAACAGGTCGGTGAGATCGGCGCCGATATCCGGAGCCGCGGTGAGCAGGCCGACGTCCTCGTACAGGCGCGCGGTTTTCGGGTTGTAGTTGCCGGTGCCGATATGGCAGTACCGCCGGATGGTGGAGCCCTCGCGGCGCACCACCAGGCAGGTCTTGCAGTGCGTCTTGAGGCCCACCAGGCCGTACACCACATGCACGCCGGCATCTTCCAGCTTGCGGGCCCACTTGATGTTGGCCTGCTCGTCGAAGCGCGCCTTCAACTCGACGAGGGCCACCACCTGCTTGCCGGCCTCGGCCGCGTCGATCAACGCGTTCACGATCGGGGAGTCACCCGAGGTGCGGTACAAGGTCTGCTTGATCGCCAACACATTCGGGTCGGCCGCGGCCTGTTCGATGACCCGCTGCACACTGGTCGAGAACGAGTCGTACGGGTGATGCACCAGGA
>JAIOQK010000128.1 GCA_021413425.1 Mycobacterium sp. | reverse complement strand
ATCGCCGCGGTGGCCGCACTCGCGCGCTGCGGCGTCACGTCGGATCCGTGGTCGCCGCAGGACGCGGTCGGTGAACCGGTGGCGGGCAACCCGGTGGTGGCGGTTGCCGCCGGGGCGGCCTTCACCTTCGGCTACACCGAGCATGAGGAATTGTTGCGGGCCGCCGGAGCCCACCCGGTGAGATTCGATCCGCTCACCGACACGCTGCCGGAATCGGCGGCGGCACTGGTGCTGCCCGGCGGCTTTCCCGAGGAGCACCCCGAGGCGCTGTCCGGCAATGTCGCGCTGCGCGAGCAGATCCGTGCGCTGGCCGCCCACGCCCCGGTCCACGCCGAGTGCGGTGGCCTCACCTACCTGATGGACGAACTGGACGGGCACCGGATGTGCGGGGTGCTGCCCGGCGCCGCCACGTTCGGCCCACGGCTGACGCTGGGCTACCGCGACGCCGTCGCCGCCGCCGACTCATCGCTTCACCGGGCCGGTCAGCGGGTGACGGCGCATGAGTTCCACCGCACCACAGTCGAGTTCACCGAGGCCGTCTCGCCGGCGTGGCTGACCGGGCGATCCGGCGCGGGCGACGAGGGCGCGATCCGCGGCGGTGTTCACGCGTCGTATCTGCACACCCACCCCGCCGCGCACCCGCAGTCGGTCCGCCGTTTCGTCGAGCGGGCCACGCCCTAGGCTCTGGGCGGTGACCGAGAACGCCTACCTTGTCGGCCTGCGCCTGGCCGGTAAGAAGGTCGTCGTCATCGGCGGCGGCACCGTCGCCCAGCGCCGGGTGCCGGTGCTCATCGCAGGCGGTGCGCAGGTCCACGTCGTCGCCCGCGCCGCCACTCCCGCGGTGGAGGCCCTCGCCGAGCAGCAGCCGGGAATCACCCTGGAGTTGCGCGACTACCGCGACGGTGACCTCGAGGGCGCCTGGTACGCCATCGCCGCCACCGACCAACCGGATGTCAACGCCGCCGTCGTCGCCGAAGCCGAGCGCCGCCGGATCTTCTGCGTGCGTGCCGATTCCGGCCGCGACGGCACCGCCGTGACTCCGGCGTCCTTCGACTACGAGGGACTGCTCATCGGCGTGCTCGCCAGCGGCGAGCATCGCCGCTCGGCAGCGGTCCGCTCGGCGATCCGGGACGCCTTCGCCCAGGGCCGCATCGCCCCGGACATCGTCGCCTCGACCGCCTCCGATGTGGTGCCCGGCGGGGTGGCGCTCGTCGGCGGGGGACCGGGGGACCCGGAGCTGATCACGGTGCGCGGCCGGCGGCTGCTCGCCTATGCCGACGTCGTCGTCGCCGACCGGCTGGCCCCGCCGGAACTGCTCGCCGAACTCGCCCCGCACGTCGAGGTGATCGACGCCGCGAAGATTCCCTACGGCCGGGCGATGGCCCAGGACGCCATCAACGCGGTGCTCATCGAGCGGGCCCGGGCGGGGCAGTTCGTGGTGCGTCTCAAGGGCGGGGACCCGTTCGTGTTCGCCCGCGGGTACGAGGAGGTGCTCGCCTGCGCCGAGGCCGGGATTCCGGTGACCGTGGTGCCGGGTGTGAGCAGTGCCATAGCGGTTCCGGCTCTGGCCGGTGTGCCCGTCACCCACCGTGCGGTGAATCACGAATTCGTGGTGGTCAGCGGTCATCTGGCGCCCGATGACCCGGAATCGCTGGTGAACTGGGACGCGCTGGCGAAACTGTCCGGA
>JAIOQK010000127.1 GCA_021413425.1 Mycobacterium sp. | reverse complement strand
TTCAAACAGCTGCTGGCCGGTGCGCAGCAGCGCCGACTGGGATTCGTCGGCGACGGCGACCTGCGGCTTGGGGGTCAGCGTGGCGGCGAGAGCGCCGGCCATGACCAGGCCGAACATCAGCAGTACCGCGCCGGTGAGCCGTCGGCGCAGCCGCCGGCGCGACTTGTCGCTCATCGGGGATCCGATCCTGAGCATGGGAACCCTTCTCATCAGCGGATGAAGTAGATGGTCGCGAACAGGGCGATCCAGACGATGTCGACGAAGTGCCAGTAGTAGGACACGACGATCGACGCCGTGGCCTGGGCCGGGGTGAATTTGGCCATTCGGGTGCGCAGCAGCAGCAGGATGAAGGCGATCAGGCCGCCGACCACGTGCAGTCCGTGGAAGCCGGTGGCCAGGTAGAAGACGCTGCCATAGGCGCTGCTGCCGATGGTGGTTCCCGTCTGGACCAGGTGGATGTATTCGTAGACCTGGCCGAGCACGAAGAACAGGCCCATCAGGAAAGTGATCATGTACCACCGGCGCAGGCCGAACACGTCGCCGCGCTCGGCGGCGAACACGCCCATCTGGCAGGTGAACGACGAGGCGATCAGCACCAGCGTCACCGGAACCGCCAGGGCGAGGTTCAGCTCGGTGGGCGGCGGCGGCCAGCTCCCGCCGGCGTGCGCGCGCGCGGTGAAGTACATCGCGAACAGACCGGCGAAGAACATCAGCTCGCTGGACAGCCACACAATGGTTCCGACGCTGACCATGTTCGGGCGGTTCAGCGAGTGAACGCGCGACGTGATCGCCGTTCCAGAGGTACCCACAGCACTCGTCACGATTAGAAGTATGACGCTTTGTAGTTGGCCGGGTACACCTAGGGCCGGAATTGGTCACAACTTGTTCCCGGCGGCATTGGTGGACCCCGGCGGCCATGGGACGATCAGGGTGTGAGCTCTCCCACTTCGCCGCCGTCGGGCCAGCCCCCGACCTCGTCATGGCCGCAGGTCCTGGGCCGTTTGACCACTGGAGACGAGCTCGAGCCGGGACAGGCCGCCTGGGCCATGGACCAGATCATGGCGGGGTCGGCCACGCCGGCCCAGATCGCCGCATTCGGCGTGTCGATGAAGATGAAACGGCCGACCGCCGCCGAGGTGCGCGAACTGGCCGACACCATGCTCGCCTACGCCCAGTCGGTGCCCACCGACGTCATCGGGACCGACACCGTGGACGTGGTCGGCACCGGGGGCGACCGGGCCAACACCGTCAATCTCTCGACGATGGCCGCGATCGTGGTCGCCGCCGCGGGAGTGCCGGTGGTCAAGCACGGCAACCGGGCAGCGTCCTCGGCCAGTGGCGGGGCGGACATGCTCGAGGCGCTGGGCGTCCGTATCGACCTCGGGCCCGAGCAGGTGGCGCGCTGTGTGGCCGAGGTGGGCATCGGCTTCTGCTTCGCCCCGGTGTTCCACCCGTCCTACAAGTACGCGGGTCCGCCGCGTCGCGAGATCGGTGTGCCGACGGTGTTCAATCTCCTTGGGCCGCTGACTAATCCGGCATCCCCGCGAGCGGGATTGATCGGCTGTGCGTTCGGTGACATGGCGGAGGTGATGGCCGGTGTCTTCGCCGCCAGACGTTCCAGTGTGCTGGTGGTACACGGTGACGACGGCCTCGATGAGCTGACCACCACGACCACCAGCACCATCTGGCGAGTGCAGGCCGGCACCGTCGACAAGTTGACCTTCGACCCCCTGGGGTTCGGCTTCCCCCGGGCGCAGGTGGCCGAATTGGTGGGTGGCAACGCCGAGGCGAACGCCCGCGAGGCTCACAGCGTGTTCGCCGGCGCCGGTGGCGCGGTGCGCGATGCCGTCGTGCTGAATGCGGCCGGGGCGATGGTCGCCCACGCCGGACTATCCAGCAGCGCTGAATGGCTGCCCTCGTGGGAGGAGGGGCTGACCCGCGCCGCGGAGGCGATCGACTCCGGCGCGGCCGAGAAACTCCTCGCCCGCTGGGCGCGGCTCACCCAGCAGATCTGAGGCCGCATACCGCGCCGATCGGGCGGTGGCGGCCCAGGCGAGCCACGGACCCGCGCAGTGCACCGGTGAAGTGAAACCCTCTGTGGCGCAAACGATCCGGACACCGGGATCGGCGAGCCAGCGGGCGATCAGCGACGTCTCTTCGACCAGTGCACCGCCGAGTGGGGCCGGCTGCGGCAGTATCACCTGTGCGCCGCTGCGCAGCGCGTCGACAACGGGCATCGGCGGTACCCCCCGGCGCGCGTGCCCGGCGGCGGCCAGTTGCCCGTGCCGAACCACCGCGAGTTGCCACCCGCCGGCCCCGTCCGGCGCCCCGGCGACCAACTCCGGCACCTCCGCTACGGCGCGCAGCCGCTGCCCGCGCCACAGCACGTCCACCGTCGCCGCGGTCACATCCCGCAACCGCGCGGCACTCTCGTAGCGGGTCCGCCCGGCGAGGTCGGCGACCGCCTGCACAGCGGCCGCCAGCGCGGAGTTGTCGGCCCCGTCGATCAACGCCGCCGCCTGGGCAGGCGCCCCGGCATAGTCCACCGCGTCGGCGCCGCGGAGGCCCGGACATGGGGCTACCTCGCGTTCCGGGCAGGCCGGCCCGTGCCGGCCGCGCTGCCCGATGCGGGTGGTGCAGGTCCGCACCCCGGTGAACCGAGCGATCAGCCCGGCGGTCTCGGCGGCGTCGGCGCGGGAACGAAACGGCCCCACCGCGCGGGGATGTCGGGGATTGCGGACCACCGACAGCCGGGGAAACGGTTCATCGGTCAGCACCACCCACCACCACCGGTGCGGAAAGCGCGAACGACGGTTGTACGGCGGGGCATGGGCGGCCAGCAGCCGCAGTTCACGCACCCCGGCCTCGAGCGGATGGGCGCACTCGATGTGGTCGACCCGCTGCGCGAGCGTCACCATCTCCTTCATCCGGGTCCGCGGGTCAGCGCCGGTGAAGTACTGCAGAACCCGCCGGCGCAGGTCGGAGGCGGTGCCCACGTAGAGCACCTCCTCGGCCGGGCCGCGGAACAGATACACCCCGGCCCGGCGCGGAAGTGCGGTGGCCAGGACCCGCTTGCCGCGGTGGGCGCCTGTGACCGTCGGCAGATACGAGCGCAGTTCGCCGTAGGTGGTCACGCCCTGGTTGCCCACCCGCTCGATCAGGGCGTGAAGCACCTCGACGGTCGCGCGAGCGTCATCGAGAGCGCGGTGGGTGGGCTCGGTGGCTGTGCCGAACAGCCGGGCCAGAGCGGACAGCCGGACGCTGGGGGCCTCGTCCCGGCTCAGCACGCGGCGCGCGAGCCGCACCGTGCACAGCGCCGGTGGCCCGCAAGGCCAGGTGATGCCGCACTGCTGTGCGGCTGAACGCAGAAACCCGATGTCGAATCCGGCGTTGTGCGCCACCAGGATCGCGCCGCGGGCGAACTCCAGGAACATCGGCAGCACGGCGGCGATTCGCGGGGCATCACGGATCATCGCGGTCGTGATGCCGGTCAGTTCGACGATCTTGGGCGGGATCTCGCGCCCGGGATCGACAAGGGTGGCGAACTCACCGATGATCTGCCCGCCGCGTACCTTGACCGCGCCGATCTCGGTGATGGCGTCGCAGCTGCCGTCGGGGCCGGGGGTGGACCGTCCGCCGGTGGTTTCGAGGTCGACGATCACAAAGGTGGTCTCGCGCAGCGTCGGCTCCGAGGCGAAGGCCGCGACGCCGGCGAAACCCGACGCCGCGATGTCGGCAAAACTCAGCTGTGGATCTGCTCCTGTGACGGCCACGGTCTGCAGACGCTAGGCACCGGCACCGACACCCGCGCCGCGGCGCGCGGAAGCAACTGTCAGACCCTGCGGCTAGCGTCCCTGCCAATCGAGCACGAGGAGTCAGATATGACCGATATGACAGTTCCCGACCCGGGCGATCCGGTGGTCATCGACTGCGATGACTGCGCAGTCCGCGGCCCCGGATGCCGGGACTGTGTGGTCAGCGTCCTGCTGGGCGTACCGGATACCCTGCTGCAGGACGAGCGGGCCGCTCTGGAGGTACTCGCCGAGGCGGGTCTGGCACCCCGGCTGCGACTGGTGCCGTTACACCGGCCGGACAGCAGGGACCTGGCCGGGTAATCGCTGGTCACCGCTCCCTGCTGTGGTGACCAGAGTGGCTGATGAGACGGAAGTTTCTCTGAACACTTTCGCCGTCAGGTGGACAAAGCTGATGCCGTTTCGTAACCTGATCGAGATCTTCGGCACTCCGGCGAGTTGAGTCCCCAGCAGTCAAAGGATGCATGGTTTTGAGCTTCAGCTGCACGTCTCTGACTGAATCGATCGTCGTCAAGTCGATCATCGGAATCATCGCCGGCGGCGCTCTGGTGGTCGGCCTCAGCGCCACACCGGTGCTCGCCGACCCCGCCGAGGATGCCCTGGCCAAGCTGACGGAGTTGTCCCGCCAGGCCGAGCAGCTGACCGAGGCGATGCACTCGGCGCAGATCAACCTCGACGAGAAGGTGGCCGCGCAGACCGCCGCCGAGACCAAACACGTCGGCGACGTCGCGGCACTGGAAGCGGCGAAAGCCCAACTGGGGACCTACCAGGTCTCGGTCGACCGGCTGGCCTCCTCGGTCTACATGGGTGGGCGCGTCGACGGCCTCAACGCCATCCTGACCGCCGCATCGCCGCAGGGACTCATCGACAAGATGGCCGTCCAGCGGGTGATGGGTATTGAGATGGCCGCCCAGATGCAGAGCTTCCGCAAGGCCGGCGACGAGGCCCTGGCCATCGAAGCCGCCTCGGCCAAGTCCGCCGCCGATGCGCGCACCGCAGCTGACGAAGCCGCCGCGGTGCGCGCCGAACTCCAGCGCAAACAGTCCCAACTGCAGGTCCAGATCGCTGCTGTGAAGTCCCGCTACCTGTTGCTCAGCCCCGAGCAGCGGACCGCCTTGGCCTCGCCGGCCGCCCCGCCGCCTTCGGTGCTCGCCGCGGCCGCTGAGCCTCCGGCGGCGCTGCCGCCCGCAGACATCTCCCCGCTGGCCGCGGTGGCGAACCCCGGCGGGGGCAGCGGAGCCGGTTCGGTGGCCGTGCAGGCGGCGTTGACCCGGCTCGGCTCGCCGTATTCCTGGGGCGGTAGCGGGCCGGGAGCTTTCGACTGTTCGGGCCTGGTGATGTGGTCGTTCCAGCAGGCCGGCGTATACCTGCCGCATTCCAGCCAGGCACTGGCCGCCGGTGGTCAGCCGGTGTCGATGGACGCCATGCAACCCGGCGACATCATCAGCTACTACGGCGACGCCTCCCATGTCGGCATCTATGTCGGTGACGGGATGATGGTGCATGCCTCCACCTACGGCATCCCGGTCGCCGTCGAACCGGTCAACAACGCGCCGATCTACAACGTCCGGCGTTACTGAGCCCGCCCGGCGGATGCGCCGGCGCGCCCTGCTGAGCGCTGTTCTGCTCGCGGAACTGGCCATCGGTGCCGTCCTGGTCGCGGCCAGTCCTTCCCCTCCGGCCCAGTGGCCGGCCCAGACCAGCGAACTGTCCGACGGGCGCACCGTCCGGTTGGTCAACGAGGGCGGTCAGCGCGGCGAGGCGCTGCTGAAACGGGTGAGCACGGACATCCCGGTGGCCATCGACGCCGTGGTCCGGTTCTGGGGGCCGGACGTCGACCGCGACATCGTCGTGGTGGCGACCGGTTCGGAGGAGGACTTCGTGCGTCGCGCCCACCTCGACCCGCAGCGCCGGTGGTCGGACATCGCCGCGGTGGCTGTCGCCGACTCGGTCGACCTGACCGCACAGCGGGCGGCGGGTCAGCGCATCGTGCTGGCTCCCGAGGCCGCGAGGATGTCGGACTCGGCTTTGCGAATCGTGCTTGCGCATGAACTTTTTCACCTCGCGGCGCGTCCCTACACCGCGTTGGATGCACCACGGTGGTTCACCGAGGGCGTTGCCGACTTCGTCGCACGGCCACCGGAGCCCCTGCCCCGGGGTGCATCGGCCGGCACCGCACTGCCCGCCGACGCGGAGTTGGACGTCGCCGGCCCGGCACGGGCGGCCGGTTACGACCGGGCGTGGTGGTTTGCGCGTTTCGTCGCCGCGGATTTCGGTGTCGACGGTCTTCGGCGGCTGTACACCGAGGCCGCCGGTGCGGGGCGAACGGACTTCGCGACGGCGGTCCGTGCCGCACTCGGTACCGATATCGACGGCCTGCAGGCGCGCTGGGAACGGTGGTTGCGGGCGCCGACCGGCTAGCGTGAACGGCGATGACGCGGATCCTTCTGGTCACCAACGACTTTCCGCCGCGCCGCGGCGGAATCCAGTCCTACCTTGAGCAGTTCGTCTTTCGGCTGGCCGACACCGGAGAGCAGGACATCACCGTCTACGCCCCGCAGTGGAAGGGCGCGCAGGACTATGACCGCGCGGCACCGTTCCGGGTGGTGCGCCACCCCACGACGCTGATGCTGCCCGAGCCCGGGGTGGACGCAAGGATGCGCGCCCTGATCGGTGACCTCCGGGTGGACACGGTCTGGTTCGGTGCCGCCGCCCCGCTGGCACTGCTGGCCGAGCGGGCCCGGGGTGCGGGTGCGGTCCGGGTTTTGGCCAGCACGCACGGCCACGAGGTCGGCTGGTCCATGGTGCCCGGGGCGCGGGCGGCGTTGCGACGCATCGGCGAGACCACCGACGTCGTCACCTACGTCAGCCGCTACACCCGGGGACGGATCGCAGCGGCATTCGGGTCGCGCGCCTGTCTGGAGCCGCTGCCGCCCGGGGTGGACACCGATCGTTTCCGCCCCGACCCGGCCGCCCGCGCATCCATGCGGGCACGCCACCACCTCGGTGAGCGACCTGTGGTGGTCTGTGTGTCGCGCCTGGTGCCGCGCAAGGGCCAGGACATGCTGATTCGGGCGTGGCCGCGAATCAGCCGGCGGATCGACTCAGCGGCGCTGGTCATCGTCGGCGGCGGGCCGCATGCCGACGCACTGGGCCGACTGGCCCGCGACTGCGGTGTCGAGGCTGATGTGGTCTTCACCGGCGGGGTGCCCGCCGGCGAGCTACCGGCCTACTACGCCATGGGTGACGTCTTCGCCATGCCGTGTCGCACCCGGGGAGCGGGCCTGGATGTCGAGGGTCTGGGCATCGTGTTCCTGGAGGCTTCGGCCAGTGGTGTGCCGGTGGTGGCGGGGGATTCCGGCGGGGCGCCGGAGACCGTGCGTGACGGCGAGACCGGCCGGGTGGTCGACGGCCGCGACCTCGAGCAGATCGTCGAGGTGATCAGTGCCCTGCTGGGCGACCCTGCGCTGGGCCGGCGGATGGGAGCCGCCGGGCGGCAGTGGGTGAGCCGGGACTGGAACTGGGACACCCACACCGCACGTCTGGCTGAACTGCTGCGGGTGCGTCCGGTCCGGCCCCTGGCCTAGCCCCTAACAGTATGAGTCACAATGGGTTTCGCATGTGCGAACGGGACCGTGACGCGGGCGTGACGTCGCCGGTCAGGGCGGCCGCACGGCGGGTTCGAACGGTATGTGAAGCTAGTCGCCGTGCCCGGTATCCAGGTCGCCGACGAGACGTTCATCGCTGCCGACCCGGCAGCGGTCGGCGCCGCGGTGGGCGACCGGTCCGCCTGGCGGCGGTGGTTCGCCGACCTGATGCTCGAGGTGGTCGAGGACCGCACGGACAAGGGCGTGCGCTGGACCGTGGGCGGTCCGCTGACCGGCACGATGGAGATCTGGTTGCAGCCGATGCTGGACGGGGTGGTCCTGCACTACTTCTTGCACGCCGAACCCACCGCGGCAGCGGGGCGCAAGCCCGCCAAGCCCACCCTGGCCTCGATCAACCACCAGCGTCGGGTGGCCGGCAAGCGAATGGCGTTCGAGATAAAGAACACCCTGGAAGCGACCCGCCCGGTGGGGGTCGCGCCGGGGATCTAGTGGCGGAGAAGACGGCGCAGACGATCTACATCGACTCCGATCCCGGCACCGTGATGGATGTCATTGCCGACATCGGCTCCTACCCCGAGTGGGTATCGGAGTACACCGAGACCGAGGTCCTGGAGAGCGACGCCGAGGGCTACCCACTGCAGGCACGGCTGGTGCTGGAGGCGGCGGTGCTCAAAGACACCATGGTGCTCAAGTACGTCTGGCCGGCCGACCGCCGGTCGGTGCGGTGGTCGCTGGTGTCGTCCGCACTGCTCAAATCGCTGGACGGCACCTATCGGCTGACGCCGAGCGGATCGGGAACCGAGGTCACCTACGAACTGGCGGTCGACCTGATGATCCCGATGATCGGCTTGCTCAAGCGCAAGGCGGAACGCCGGCTGACCGACACCGCGCTGAAGGATCTGAAGAAGCGGGTCGAGGGCTGAGTGATACCCAGCGACACCGAACCCGGCGAAGCCCCCACCGCTGACGACGGTCCGCGCACCCCGGCGCGGATAGGTTTCTTCGTCGGCAAGGGCGGTGTCGGCAAGTCGACGCTGGCTTCGGCGGAGGCGGTGCGGGCGGCCCTGGCCGGCCAGCGGGTGCTGGTGGTGTCCACCGACCAGGCGCACTCACTGGGCGACGTTCTCGGGGTCGCCGTGCGGGCGTCCGGCGACGCGGATCCGGTGCGCATCCTGACCGAGGAGCGCGGAGGGCAGACCGGCGGCGGCCATCTCGACGCCGCCGCACTGGACACACTGGCGCTGCTGGCGTCCATGTGGCGCGCGGTGGCGCCTGCGCTGGCGCTGCGGTTTCCCTCATCGGACCTCAATGAGCTTGCGCCCGAAGAGCTTTGCGCGTTGCCCGGGATTCAGGAGGTGCTGGGCCTTCGTGCGGTGGCCGACCTGGCCGACTCCGGGCGGTGGGACTACGTGGTGGTGGACTGCGCGTCGACCGCCGACGCCCTGCGGATGCTGACCCTGCCCGCGGTGTTCGGCGACTATCTGGAGCGCTGCTGGCCGCGGCACCGGCGGCTGAGTGCCAGCCTTGAGGATGTCCGGACCGCGGCAGCCGTCGCGCTGGCGGAGACGGCCAGCGCTGCGGTGGGATCGCTGTCGGCACTGCTGACCGACACTGAGCGCGTCTGCGCCCATCTGGTCCTGACCCCGGAGCGGGTGGTGGTCGCCGAAGCGGTGCGCACCGTCGGTTCGCTGGCACTGATGGGTCTGCGCGTCGAGGAGTTGATCGTCAACCAGGTGATCTTCACCGATGACTCCTATGAGTACCGCAATCTGCCCGATCACCCGGCCTTCGACTGGTACTCGGCGCGAATCTGCGAGCAGCAGGCCGTCCTCGCCGAACTCGCCGCCACCATCGCCGACGTGCGTCTGTTGCTGGTGGGGCACCTGCCCGGTGAGCCGATCGGCCCGAAGGCTCTGGCCCAGCTGCTCGACGAGGCGCGCAGCAGTGGCGCGGCCGCGCCTCCCGGCCCGCTGCGGCCGATGGTCGATAAGGAGTCCGGCGATGGTGTGCGCGCGGTCTACCGGTTGCGGGTGCAACTGCCACAGCTCGACCCCGACGCGCTGACCCTGGGCCGATCCGGTGACGACCTGGTGATCGGTGCGGCGGGGCTGCGCCGCCGGGTCCGCCTGGCTCCGGTGTTGCGCCGGTGCGTGGTCACCGACGCGGCGCTGCGCGGCAGCGAACTCACCGTCCGCTTCCGGCCCGATCCGCGGGTGTGGCCGGCATGAGTCCCTCCGGTCATTCCGACCTGGGACCGGAACTGCGGCAGTTGGCGCAGGCGATCCTGGACCGTCTGGACCCGGCAGTGCGCGCGGCAGCCGCCAAGGCCGCGGGCTCACTGCGCGGACCCGGCCGTTGCCAGCAGGTGTGGTGCCCGGTGTGCGCACTGGCCGCGCTGGTCAGCGGAGAAGAGCATCCCCTGCTGACGGTGGTCGCCGAGCACAGCGTGGCGCTGATGACCGTCATCCGGACCATGGCGTCCGACCCGGCGGCCCGTCCCGCGGAGTCCGGCGCAACCGACGTGTCCGGCTCCGCTGACGATGCGGCGCCATCGGATGGCAACGGCGCCGGTAACGGCCGCTACCAGCACATCCCCATCGTGGTCGAGGTCGGCGATGCGCCTGAGGATTGCCCGTGAACAGCACCGCTGCGGTGGTCGGGGTAACACCGCCTCGGTAGAGTTGGGACCAGCCCACGCCGCCGCGTGAGCCGCCGAGGGAGGGTCTATGTGGTACTGGCTTTTCAAGTACATCTTCATGGGCCCCCTGCTGACGTTTTTGGGCCGCCCGAAAGTTGAAGGGCTCGAACATGTTCCGTTCTCCGGTCCGGCGATTCTGGCCAGTAACCACCTCGCGGTCGCAGACAGCTTCTATCTGCCACTGGTCGTCCGTCGCCGCATCACCTTCCTCGCCAAGAGCGAATACTTCACCGGCAAGGGCCTCAAAGGCCGCTTGCTAGCGTGGTTCTACACCGTCGCCGGCCAGGTCCCGATCGACCGAACCGACGCCGACGCCGCCCAGGCAGCCCTCGGCACAGCGCAGCGACTGCTCGACCAGGGCAAGCTGCTGGGCATGTACCCAGAGGGCACCCGATCGCCCGACGGCCGGTTGTACAAGGGCAAGACGGGTCTGGCCCGGTTGGCGCTGGAGACCGGCGTCCCGGTGATCCCGGTCGCCATGATCGGCACCGACGTCGTCAACCCGCCCGGGTCGAGGATGTGGCGGTTCGGCAGGGTGACGGTTCGGTTCGGCGAGCCGATGGACTTCTCCCGCTTCGACGGACTGGCCGGCAACCGGTTCATCGAGCGTGCGGTCATCGACGAGGTGATGTACGAGTTGATGAAGCTCTCCGGCCAGGAATACGTCGACATCTACGCCGCG
>JAIOQK010000126.1 GCA_021413425.1 Mycobacterium sp. | reverse complement strand
TGCTGGCCAAGCTTGGCGCCCATGGGCTCCGCGATCAGCCGGGTGACGGTGTCGGTCGGTCCACCGGCTGAGTAGGGCACCACGAAGGTGATCTCACGATCCGGGTACGCCGCCGGTGCGGAGTCCCGCCCCCCGCATGCGGCGAGATTGGTGACAGCTAGCGCGGCAACCCCGATGACGGCCCAGCGTGGCGTGCGAAGGCGCGACCGCCGGCTTCGACCTGAACCGGCGACAGAGGTAGTCATGGAAGCTCCTTCATCGGCTACGAGGCAGGATCGGAATGAGCCCTGGGTGACACTCCTGACCGTAGGACGATCTTAGTGAGGCTCCGCGCGGTCATGACTCCTGAATCTTCGCTTAAAGCGCCCCGGCGCCCTCCATACTCAGCGAGGCCCTATCCGCCCGTGCCCATGGCCGCACGGCACACCGCCACCGGGTCGGCCACCTCGGCGATGGAATCCCCCGCCCGTCGTGCCGCCTGCCGATAACCCGGAAGCGCCAGCACCTCAGCGACACCGGCGATCAACGCCTCGGGGGTCAGCGGCCGGATCAGCCGCGCACTACCCTGCCGCACAACACGATTCGCCAGTTCCCACTGATCCCCGCCACCGGGCACCACCACCATCGGAACTCCGGCCAGCAGGGTCTTGGACAGCATGCCGTGGCCGCCGCCGCAGACCACCAGATCCGCGTGGCGCAGCAACTCGTCCTGACGGCTCAGGCCCACCGTCGCCCAGGGCGGGACGGTGACGTCGTCGCCGCCGAGGCGGGACACCACCAGCCGGGAACCGGCCGGCACCGAAGTCCCGGGCACCAGGTGCTCCAGGGCGGTCTCGGCCAGTCGGGCCGTTCCCATCTCCGCGGTGGACGGGGCCACCACGATCAGCGGTCCGTCCCCCGGAGGCAGCGCCAGCACCGTGGAGGTGGGTTCGAAATGCAGCGGGCCGACGATGACCGCCCCGGCCGGCCAGTCCGGCCGCGGCACCTCCAGGGCGGGCAGGGTGGCGATGAGCCGGCGCATGGGCCCGGGGTCGGTGGCACTCAGGCCGATCTCACGGCGTACGGCGGCACGCTGGCGCTCCCCCACCCGTACCGACCGTGCGGTGAACGCCCGCATGACGACATCGCGCAGCCGGCCGGTGATGCCGGTTCCGGGTGCCAGTCCGCTGCCGATCGGCGGCAGCCCCGTCGACGGCAGATACAGCGGGTGCGGGCTCAGTTCGGCCCACGGGATGCCGAGCAACTCGGCCGCCATTCCGCCGCACGCGGTGATCACATCCGACACCACCAGGTCGGGTCGAAGGCTGCGCAGGGCGGGAAGGTTACGCACCGCCATCCGGGCCGCGCGTTGGTGGATCTTGGCGCCGGCGTCGGCGTCGTCGTCGGATTCCTCGGGGTCCAGACCGATCAGCTCCACCGCGTCCACACCGGCTGACCGCGCGATGTCCAGCCATCCGGTACCGGTCATCAGGACGGGTTCATCGCCGGCGTCGCGCAGCCGCCGGCACAGGGCGATCGCCGGGAATACATGCCCCGGCTCCGGTCCGGCGACCACGGCGACCCGCACCGGCCTCACCCTGCCACAGCTAGGCTGAATCCCATGACCGAGCAGACCACCGGCAAGGCCGGGAACGTGAGCTCAGACATCGACAACGCGCACACCGTCGAGGTCTTACTCAGCGCCCTGCAAGCCCAGGACATCGACGCCGCCGGAGCGGTGCTCGACGAGAACCTGGTGTATGAGAACGTCGGCTTCCCGACCATCCGCGGCCGGGCGCGCGCGATGAAGCTTTTCCGCGGCATGGAAGGCCGGGCCCGCTTCGAGGTGAAGACGCACCGTATCGCGGTCAACGGCTCCACGGTTCTCACCGAACGAACCGACGCCCTGGTGTTCGGGCCGGTGCGCCTGCAGTTCTGGGTGTGCGGGGTGTTCGAGGTGCGCGACGGCCGAATCACCCTGTGGCGCGACTACTTCGACATGTTCGACTTCACCAAGGCGATCGCACGCGGCCTCGTCGGCGCCGTCATCCCGGGGCTGCGTCCGACGCTGTAGGGCTCTTACCGGGCCGGTCCGAGTTCCTCGAACGCTTGCGCCCATCCCAGCAGGCGGTCGGTGGCATTGGCCAGTTCCCCGCGGTAGCGCTGCTCGGACACCTGCCCGGGTGAGCCGGCGTTCACCGAGGCCACCAGTTGGGCCGCCGCTGTCACCATCTCGTTGTACTGGCGCACCCCACTGGTGAGTTGCGCGGTGAGCGCGTTGATCGTCGGCGCCAGATACCCGCGCGAGTCGGGAGCCTGCGCCCCGGCGCGCTCCATCGACACCACCTCGGCGGCGGTGGCCGTCATGGTCGCGGCGGAATGTCCGGCGGCAGCCGTCAGCTCGCGAATCTCATCGGCGGGCAACATCTTCCCGCGCTCGAGCACACCGAGCAGCGAGTGCAGCCCCCGCTCGGAGGCGGCCAGCGCCGACATCGCCGGCCGGGCCACCGAGCCGGGCGGGGGCAGCCGGCGGCCGCTGACCTCACGCTGCGGCGGCAGCGGTTCGCCACGCAGCCACCGGTAGCGCAGCAGGAATAGGGTGCCGGGCACCGCGGCGCCGGCGGCGACCGCGCCGGTGACGATGAGCGCCCACACCGGAGTGCTCCACGCCGCCAGCAGCCCGGTCAGCCCCACCCAGAACACCGTCGCCGAGGAGAACAGCAGGCCCAGACGCAGCGCCCAGCGCCGCTTGCGCAGCAGCCGTGAGCGGGGATCGGACAGGCTGCTGAGCTTGGCCGCCGCGACGTCGGCGTACTCGCTGACGGTGTCGACGCCGCGCTGCACCATCGACCGGGACTGCCCGGGGCTCACCGCCATCGAGTGTTCATCTCCTGACGCTATTGACCGATCGGCTTCTCGGGTTCGGGCGTGCTGGCCGGGGTGGCCGGCGTGGCAGGCGCGGCCGCGCCGCCCGAGGGCAGGGCTTCACCGCGCATCGACGCGCGGATCTGCTCGAGACGGGAATGTCCGGCCATCTGGACCGATGCCTGCTGGACCTCCATCATCCGGCCCTGGACCGAGTTCTGTGCGAGCTCGGCCGAGCCCATGGCGTTGGCGTAGCGGCGTTCGATCTTCTCCCGGACCTCGTCGAGGCTCGGGGTGTTACCGGGCGCGGCGATCTCGCTCATCGACCGCAGCGACGCGCTGACCTGCTCCTGCATCTTGGCCTGCTCGAGCTGGCTGAGCAGCTTGGTGCGCTCGGCGATCTTGGTCTGCAGCATCATGGCGTTCTGTTCGACGGCCTTCTTGGCCTGTCCGGCCGCCTGCAGAGCCTGATCGTGCAGGGTCTTGAGGTCTTCGACGCTCTGCTCGGCGGTCACCAGTTGTGCGGCGAAGGCCTCCGCGGCGTTGGTGTACTCGGTGGCCTTCGCGGCGTCCCCGGCGGCGGTGGCCTGGTCGGCCAGTGTCAGGGCCTGGCGCACATTGGCCTGCAGCTTCTCGATATCGGCCAGTTGGCGGTTGAGCCGCATCTCGAGCTGACGCTGGTTGCCGATCACCTGGGCGGCCTGCTGGGTGAGCGCCTGGTGCTGGCGCTGGGCATCCTCGATGGCCTGCTGGATCTGAACCTTGGGGTCTGCGTACTCGTCGACCTTGGAGCTGAACAGCGCCATCAGGTACTTCCACGCCTTGACGAACGGGTTGGCCATGTACTTACTCCGCCTCTGAGTCGACTGCCGCATCACGGTGCCGGTTGTCGGTGCCTGTCGAAAACAATTGAACCGTTGCCCAATTTATCGGGTCCGGCAGCCCCGGCGCAGCCGCGTGGCTAAGTCCCGGGCATTCGACCCGCTCAGGCCTCGGTTCAGGCCACCGCCATCGCCGCGCGGGCCGGCATCACCGGACCCCGCGGGAGGGAGGCCAGCCGCGCGACATCTTCCTGGCAGGCCATCTCGGCACCGGCATCGGCGAGCACCCGCGACAACGGCACCTCCAGGGCCGTGCAGATCGCGCTGAGCAACTCACTGGAGGGCTCTTTGCGGCCACGCTCCACCTCGGAGAGGTAACCCAGGCTGACCCGGGCGGAGTTGGAGACCTCCCGCAAGGTGCGCCCCTGCGACGTGCGCGTATGGCGCAGAACATCGCCGATCACTTCACGCAGCAGAACCATCGCCGTCCTCCATGGGTCGTCATCTCGCCGCTATGCAGCGCGGCACTAGTGATAACGCCGCCGGGGGGTGTTTGGTTCCCGGCCGGGTCGTTCCCGGCCGTCAGCGCCGCGCCCGGGCCTCCCGCACTGCCGAGACGGCGTAATCGACGCCGGTGAGGACGGTCAGGACGATGGCTGCGCCCATCACCCACCAGGCGACGGTGGTCCAGATCGTCGGCCAGTCCTGCAGGGGCAGGATGAACAGCCCGATGGCGATGGACTGGACCAGGGTCTTGAGCTTGCCGCCACGGCTGGCCGGGATCACCCCGCGGTGCAGCACCGCGAACCTCAGCAGGGTGACGCCGATCTCGCGGACCAGGATCACCGTGGTCACCCACCACGGCAGATCGCCCAGCATGGACAGCCCGATCAGGGCGGCGCCGATGAGCATCTTGTCCGCGATCGGGTCGGCGAGCTTGCCGAACTCGGTGATCATTCCGTAGGTGCGGGCCAGCGCGCCGTCGAGGCGGTCGGTGACGACCGCCACCGCGAAGATCACGAAAGCCGTGATCCGGCTGGCCGTCTCGTGGCCGTCCCCGGCGAACAGGACGAGCAGGAATACCGGGACCAGGACCAGACGCAGAGCCGTCAGCGCGTTCGCGACGTTGGCGACGGGCACATGCCGGACCACCGGTGGAGTTTGCGGTTGGCCCGGCACGGCAAACAGATTATCGGTTGCCGGTTCCTCCCCGCGCACAGCGATAGGGTTGCGCGGTGGCCGACTCCTCACCCGACGTCACCGTCCGGCGCGCCCGCACCTCCGACATCCCGCGGATCAAGCAGCTGGTGGACACCTACGCCGGCAAGATCCTGCTGGAGAAGAACCTGGTCACCCTGTACGAGGCCGTGCAGGAGTTCTGGGTCGCCGAGCGCGGCGGCGAGGTGATCGGCTGCGGCGCCCTGCATGTGCTGTGGGCCGATCTGGGCGAAGTGCGAACCGTGGCGGTCGACCCCACGGTCAGGGGCGAAGGTGTCGGACACGCGATCGTCGACCGGTTGCTGGCGGTGGCCCGCGAACTAGAACTGGAGCGGTTGTTCGTGCTCACCTTCGAAACGGAGTTCTTCGGCCGACACGGCTTCGCCGAGATCGAGGGCACACCCGTCACCGCCGAGGTGTTCGAGGAGATGTGCCGCTCCTATGACATCGGCGTGGCCGAGTTCCTCGACCTGAGCTACGTCAAGCCGAACATCCTGGGCAACACCCGGATGCTGCTGGTGCTCTAGCCCTTCGACCGCGACCAGATCAGAAGTCTTCCGGCACGCCGTCGTCACCGTCGTCGTCGTCGGTGTCCCCGCCGCGGATCGCCGCCAGGGTGGCCGCGAGTTCCTCGGGCTTGACCAGCACATCGCGGGCCTTGGAGCCCTCCGACGGACCGACGATGCCGTTGTTCTCCATCAGATCCATCAACCGGCCGGCCTTGGCGAAGCCGACCCGCAGTTTGCGCTGCAGCATCGAGGTGGATCCGAACTGGCTGGAGACCACCAACTCGATGGCCTGCAGCAGCACGTCCATGTCGTCGCCGATATCGGGATCGACGTCGGCGCGGTCGGCGCTGGACTTGGCGGCGGTGACGCCCTCGGTGTACTCGGGCTCGGCCTGGTCCTTGCAGGCCTGCACCACGGCGTGAATCTCATCGTCGCTGATGTAGGCGCCCTGCAGCCGGATCGTCTTATTGGTGCCCATCGGCAAAAACAGCGCGTCGCCCATGCCGATGAGCTTTTCGGCTCCCGGCTGATCGAGGATGACCCGACTGTCGGTCAGCGACGAGGTCGCGAACGCCAGACGCGACGGCACGTTGGTCTTGATCAACCCAGTCACCACATCCACCGAGGGCCGCTGGGTGGCCAGCACCAGATGGATGCCTGCGGCGCGGGCCTTCTGGGTGATCCGCACGATGGCGTCCTCGACGTCGCGCGGTGCGGTCATCATGAGGTCGGCGAGCTCGTCAACGATC
>JAIOQK010000048.1 GCA_021413425.1 Mycobacterium sp. | reverse complement strand
GTGGCACCGTGGGGGAGTAAGCGCGTGAGCACCCAGGGGGGAAATGTATGAGACGTGTGAGTGCACCACTGATCGCAGCGGTGATCGCCGCTATGGCACTAGCGGGGGTGGCGAACGCAATTCCCGAACAGGGCACACCGGAGTTCGATAGTTACCTGCAGGCTCTGCAACGCAACGGATTCAATCTGAATCCGGACACCGCGTGGCGGGTCGCGCATCAGGCGTGTATCGGCGGGATACCGGGTTACATCGGGCTGGAATTGGCCGCGCAGGGGGTGATCGGCCCCGGAGCGCAACAGCGGCTGATGAACGTGGCGATGCAGTACGCCTGCCCCGTGCAGTAGCCGCCCGCGTCAGTCCTTGTCTGCGTCGACGTCGGTGGTTGAGTTCGACGCGATCCCGAGATCCTTCAGCACCGCCTGAGCCGCCCGGCGGCCACTGACCAACGCTCCCTGAATGGACGACGTATCCCGATGGTCGCCGGCGACATAGAGACCCGCCGCCGCGCGGACAGGACGTCGCAGTTCAAACGGCACCGCCATGGCCGGCAGCGCGTAGGGGATCGGGTAGCTC
The DNA here is from genome assembly GCA_021413425.1 of Mycobacterium sp. GTDB lineage: Bacteria > Actinomycetota > Actinomycetes > Mycobacteriales > Mycobacteriaceae > Mycobacterium. The sequence continues at coordinate 2,660 of JAIOQK010000048.1, read as the reverse complement.
GCGATGAGTTCCCACCCAGTCGTCGGCACGCCGTACAGCCATGCGAGGTGTTCGCGCACCGCGCTGTCCTGCGCAGGTGAGTCCCACACACCCAGTGCGGACGCCGCAACCAGTGCGCATCCTCTCGGGGCGTAGTCGGGTGCGGCATGGCTCATCACCACGGTGTTGATCAGTGGTCCGCGGCCGTTCCCGTCAAGGATGAGCACCGCTTCGCCGTCGGCGAGTTCGGTTGGTGCGCAATCGGGCCGGTAGTACCAGGTGGTGACCGAGCGCGCCGCGGGTGCGCTGATGCCCGGGATGAGTCCCGCCGCGGTCGTGGGATCGGTCGCGACGATGACGGCGTCAGCGGCGTGACCGTCACCGCCGGCGACGTCGACACCGCGCGCCGAGACCGAGGTGACCCGATGGTCGGTTCGCACATCGAGGCCGGCGGCGAGTTGCTCGGGGATGCGCTGCATTCCCAGGGCCGGGACGCCCGGGGTGCCGCTGATGAAGGACTTCAGCACCACATCGAGGAAGCGCCGCGATGTGGTGAGTTCGGCGTCCAGGAAGACCCCGGCGAGAAAGGGGCGAAGCAGCGTCTCCATCAGTGTGCGATCCACACCGGCTCGGCACAGCGCTTCCTCGCTGGTGATGTCGGGATCGTGGAGCAGCGACGGGACCGATCGGACGGCGCGGGAGACGGCGTAGGCGCCGAAGCGGGCGATGGACAGCGGTGAGCCGATGTGTGCCCGCAGCGAGGGCACCGTCCAGGACGGCTTGCGACGTGGATCGGCGACACGCTCCACCCGGCGGCGCCCGTCCCGGTCGACCACGATGCGTGCGCCGGCGATGAACCCCTTGAGATCAAGGGCGTCATGGTCGAGAACACGCGCGCCTTCGGGGTAGGCCGGGTTGTACAGCTGGAAACCGCGATCGAGGCGATACCCGTCGACCACATCGGTGCGGACCCGTCCGCCCACCCCGTCGGAGCTTTCGAGCACGGTGGCCTCGACACCGTGCCGGGTGAGGTGCCGGGCGGCGGCGAGACCGCTCAGTCCGGCTCCCACGATGACGACGGCCATGGCGATCACGGTAGCCAACTGCCGGCTAGTGAATCACCGCAGCCGCTCACTCGGCACGCCGAAACGTTCCTGATACGGCCGTACCCGCTCACGAATGGCGTCTGCGTCCAGGCCGGTGTCACCCCAGGTGTACCGGCTGCCGCCGCCGTCGCCCGGGTTGTCGGCAAGATGGCGACGCATCCGTTGCTCCGCTACGGGGCCCAACTCACGTCCGAGCCGTGTGTAAATGGTTGAGATAGTGGTGAACGGATCGCTCATGAAGTCGGCGAACTGAACGTTGATGATCCGGTCCGAGTCGACCACGCCTGAGTCGATCATCTGCATCGCGCGCTCGAGTCCCAAGATGGTCTCCTCGCAGCACTGCCCCGCCGCACGCGCAACCGTTGCGCCGTCACTGGCCAGTTTCTGCAGATGCGCACACAGTGCACTGAGTGAGGAGATGACGACCAGCGGATCACGGTGGGTCTGCACCAGGACGGCGTCGGGATACTCGGCAAGGAGCTTATCTAGTTGCCACAGATGCGCCGGCGTCTTCAGCAGCCACTGGCCTGCCACGCCCGACTGTAAGTGCTGCAGATACTTACGGTGATACCGGTATGCGGCCGCGTGGTCTGCCTCGTGCATGAGCCAGCGGTGATAGTTCGGCAGCCGGTACTGCGTGGTGTAGATCATGCTGCACAAAGTCCCGGCGGTGATCCGGACACATTCCTGACCACTGAGCGCATTCATCGGGTGGAACTTCATGAACCCCGGCATGAGTGCTTCGACCATCTCCAACTGCGCCTGGGTCTCGGCGATGCGGGGATCGGTCTCGTAGGTGTCGGGTTGCGGCACGGGAAACGGGTGATCGACCTCCCATGTCAGCGGTGCCCGCAGTTCCGGGTCCTGAGCCAGCAGATCGTAGAGGATCGTGGTGCCGGTGCGGGGCTGGCCGAGGATGATGATCGGCTGCTCGATGCGCTCCCTCGTCACCTCGGGATGTGCTGTGCGCCAGGCGGTGATCTGCAGGCGGTTACGCAACGGCACGATGACGTCGGCGGCGGCGATCTCCACGCCCAGTGCGGAGAGATCCGCCTCGCGGATCAGGTCGTCGAGCAGCCGATCGAGATTCTCGCGCCAGCCGTCGTCGTCGCCGAAATCCTCACTTCCGGCGAGTTCACAGGCTCCGGCGATGAGCGCGTCCGCGTCGAGGCGCGCAGCGGCGGCATCGGTCATGGGCGACTGCCGTCATCCCGCAGGGCGACGGTGACCTCGGGCGCGGTGGGGTTGTCCAGCCACCGCACCACGATGAACCCGCGTCGGCGTCCCCCGGTGTCGAGCCAGTAGCCCTCGCCGCGGTCCCGGGCGCCAATGCTCAGCGAAACGATTCCGTCGGGACCCGGGTCGACTCCCTTGTTGGTCACCGAACTCCGGCGAACCAACGGTTCCAGGCATTCGTGCCAGACGTTCTCCAGTGTCACCGACCAGTAGCGGGTGTCCGGGGGACGGAAGGCCAGTTCCAAGCTTTGATGCGGCTCGAGGTCGAATGTGCCGAGCATGTAAAGGTTGTCGGGAGTGGTGTTCTCCCCGCCGAGGGCGGCGGCCTGTGCGGTGATG
>JAIOQK010000196.1 GCA_021413425.1 Mycobacterium sp. | reverse complement strand
CGCGCCCCGACCGCCAGCACCAGCGCCGAGCGCACCCGGTCGGGGTAGCCGACCATCCACTCCAGCGCACGTGCCCCGCCCATGGAACCGCCCACCACGGTGGCCACCTCGGTGATACCGAGGGCGGCCAGCACGGCGACGTCGGCGTTGACCTGATCGCGCACGGTGGTCGCCGGGAACCGCGATCCCCACGGCTTACCGTCGCGGGCCAAGGAACTGGGCCCGGTAGATCCCCGGCAGCCGCCCAGCACGTTGGTCGCCACCGCGCACCACCGGGTGGTGTCGATCGGGGCGCCCGGCCCGATGATGCCGTCCCACCACCCGGGGCTGGGATGTCCGGGGCCGGCCGGGCCGGCCACGTGCGAATCCCCGGTGAGCGCGTGCAGCACCATGACGACGTTGTCGCGGTTGGGGGAGAGCTCACCCCAGCGCTGCACCGCGATGGAGACGTCGTCGAGGACCTCGCCGCTCTCCAGTGTCAGCGGCCCGATGTCGACGACGCCGATCTCACCTTCCGAGGGGAGGGTGTCGATGCGCTCGTGCAAGCGCTCATCCGAGAGGGTCATATCCGGCTCACTCAAAAGCCCGCCACAGCGCGCGCGCCGGACCTGGCGGCGTGGAAGCCGAGTTCCAGATCGGCCAGGATGTCGTCGATCCCCTCGAGGCCGACCGCCAGCCGCACCAAACCGGGGGTGACGCCGGAGGCCAACTGCTCCTCGGCGGAGAGCTGCTGGTGGGTGGTCGATGCGGGGTGGATCACCAGCGAGCGCACATCACCGATATTGGCGACGTGGCTGTGCAACCGCAGCGCGTTGACGAACGCTTGTCCAGCCTCCACTCCGCCGGCCAGTTCGAAGGACAGCACCGCACCGGTTCCCCTGGGCGCCAACGTCTTCGCCCGCTCATGCCACGGCGAGCTGGGCAGCCCGGCGTAGTTGACCGCCGTTACGTCGTCATGGCGGTCGAGGAATTCGGCGACCTTCTGCGCGTTGGCGACGTGCCGCTCCATCCGCAGGCACAGCGTCTCCAGGCCCTGGGCGATGAGGAAAGCATTGAACGGGGCGGCGGCCGAACCGAGGTCGCGCAGCAGTTGCACGCGGGCCTTCAGCGCATACGCCGGGGCCCCGAGGTCGGCGAACACCACCCCGTGGTAACTCGGATCGGGTGTGGTGAAACCGGGGAATTTGCCTCCGCCGGATGTCGCCGGCCCAGCGGCTCCGCCAGTCCAGTCGAAGGTGCCGCCGTCCACGATCACCCCGGCGATGGCGGTGCCGTGGCCGCCGAGGTACTTGGTGGCCGAGTGCACGACGATGTCGGCGCCGTGGGCCAGCGGCTGGATCAGGAAGGGGGTGGCGATGGTGTTGTCGACGATCAGAGGCACCCCGTGGTCGTGGGCCACCGAGGACACCCCCGGGATGTCGAGGATGTCGATCTGCGGGTTGGAGATGGTCTCGCCGTAGAACGCCTTGGTGTTCGGCCGCACCGCCGCCCGCCAGGAGTCCATGTCGTCGGGGTCGGAGACGAACGTCGTGTCGATGCCCAACTTGGGCAGTGTGTAGTGAAACAGGTTGTAGGTGCCGCCGTAGAGTCGCGGGCTGGACACGATGTGATCGCCGGCCCCGGCGATATTGAGGATGGCGAAGGTCTCCGCCGCCTGACCCGAGGCCAGGAACAGCGCGGCCACCCCGCCCTCGAGGGCGGCGATGCGCTGCTCGACGACGTCGGTGGTCGGGTTCATGATCCGGGTATAGATGTTGCCCGGCTCGGCCAGCCCGAACAGTGCCGCGGCGTGATCGGTGCTGTCGAAGGTGTAGGAGGTCGTCTGATAGATCGGCAGCGCACGGGAATGGGTGGCCGTGTCGGCGGCCTGTCCGGCGTGGATCTGTTTGGTTTCGAACGACCAGTCGGGAGTCGTCATGACGCCATGGCTCCTAGAGGGTGCTCTTTTGCAGAATTGTCACGGGGGTCGCGGGCTGGGGTCAGCGACAGCGACACATATGGGGGCTCCGCATCAGGTTTCCCTGTCTACTCATGGGGCCCGCCACGCGGACCCGCGCTTGCCGTGCAGTCGTAAACGACTACTCAACCTGGTCATCACCCGGGGCACCCCACCGCGGTTGGAGGGTTGCCGGCCAGCAAGCCGGGGCTTGAACGCTGACGCTCATAACCGGTCTTCAGCTTATCGCACACCCGCGCGCCCGCGCTAGCCGGTCACACGATCGCAGGGCTATCGGCCCTTGTAATGTTGGCCCGGCGAGTGCTTACTCGCCGGGCGTAGGAGGATGGGCGACTCAACATGTCGAGCGGACGAGGTATCGGCCAGAAGATCGAGGTCAAGGGCACCGTTGTCGAGCTCGACGGCGACGAAATGACCCGCATCATCTGGAAGCTGATCAAGGACACCCTGATCCTGCCGCACCTCGACGTGGACCTGGAGTATTACGACCTCGGCATGGAGCACCGCGACGCCACTGACGACCAGGTGACGATCGACTCCGCGGAGGCCATCCTCAAACACGGCGTCGGGGTCAAATGCGCCACCATCACCCCCGACGAGGCCCGAGTCAAGGAGTTCGGCCTCAAGAAGATGTGGCTGTCGCCCAACGGCACCATCCGCAACATCCTCGGCGGCACGATCTTCCGGGCGCCCATCGTGATCTCCAACATCCCGCGCCTGGTGCCCGGCTGGACCAAGCCGATCATCATCGGCCGGCACGCATTCGGCGATCAGTACCGCGCGACCAACTTCAAAGTCGATCGCGCCGGGACGGTGATGCTGACCTTCACCCCCGAGGACGGCAGCGAGCCGATCGTCCACGAGGTGGTGCGCATCCCCGAAGACGGCGGCGTGGTGATGGGCATGTACAACTTCAAGAAGTCCATCCAGGACTTCGCGCGCTCGACGTTCAGCTATGCGCTGCAACAGAACTACCCGGTGTACCTGTCAACGAAGAACACCATCCTCAAGGCCTACGACGGCATGTTCAAAGACGAGTTCCAGCGGATCTTCGACGAGGATTACAAGGAAGATTTCGACAAGCGCGGCCTGACCTACGAACACCGGCTCATCGACGACATGGTGGCCTCCTGCCTGAAGTGGGAGGGCGGTTATGTCTGGGCGTGCAAGAACTACGACGGCGACGTGGAGTCCGACATCGTCGCTCAGGGCTATGGCTCACTGGGCCTGATGACCTCGGTGCTACTGACCCCGGACGGCAAGACCATGGAGGCCGAGGCCGCGCACGGCACCGTCACCCGCCATTACCGCCAGCATCAGCAGGGCAAGGCGACGTCCACGAACCCGATCGCGTCGATCTTCGCCTGGACCCGGGGGTTGGAGCACCGCGGCAAACTGGACGGCACCCCTGAGGTCATCGAGTTCGCCAACAGGCTCGAGGAGGTCGTCATCTCCACCGTCGAGGGCGGCGAGATGACCAAGGACCTGGCCCTGCTGATCAGCCCCGATCACCCCTACCAGACCAGCGAGCAGTACCTGGCCACCCTGGCCGAGAACCTCAAGCACGCATTGGACTGATGCCGCCGCTGTGCTCGTTGTGGCCGCCGCCACTGCTGTGCTCGTCCACCCAGGCGCCGATCAGGTCGGCGATCAGTTGCGGTGCCTCGAACATCGGGATGTGTCCCACCTGCTCAAGTGTGGTGACCTTGGAGATGTCGGGGATGTGGCGCAGGAAGTGGTTGGTGAACCGTGGGTGCGGCAGCACCCGGTCGCGCTCGCAGACCACCAGATTGGTGGGCACGTCGGTGTCGGCCAGTTCCATCAGGCCGGGCATGAGCAGGGCCTTGACCAGCAGCTGGTAGTACGCCCGGCAGTGCGTGACGTCGTCGATCACCTCGCGTAGGTCCTCATCCGACAGCCCGGCCGGGGTGGCGCTGACCGGAACGCTGGCCAGTTTCTTCGCCAGCGGCAGCCGGGCCGCACGCCGGCCTAACAGCACGGCTGTCAGCCAGACCGGTGCCCCGGCGACGAACTTCGCGACGATCTCGTACTTCACCGGCGACCAGCGGTGCCAGCCGCCGGCCGGGGCGATCGCGGTCA
>JAIOQK010000192.1 GCA_021413425.1 Mycobacterium sp. | reverse complement strand
GGCGGCCAGCCCCCGAGGTCGTCACGCGCGGTCGCCACCGCCATCAGAGAGTACACCAGCGCAGCTACCGCGGCAGGCAGCAGCAGTGTCACCGCGATCTGAAACGGGCTGTGCCCCAACAGTACCGGCGGTGCTTCAGTGAAGTAGTGCACCCGTTTTTCCGGGCTGAGCGCGACGCCGTCGTGGTCGGCGGTGCCGTAGCGGAGGTGCGCGAGGGCAGCGCCGGATCCCGTGGCTGCTGCCGCTGCGGCGAGCTGGCCCAGCCACAGCGCCGATGCCATCACCGGACCGCGGTGCAGGCGCCACTGCCATACCAGGACGGCCGAGACGATCGCCAGCCAGCACAGCATTCCGATCATCATCGAGGCGGCGACGAAGAGATTGTCCGCCTCCCTGCCGAGGAAGGCGTCGATCCGTTCGCCCGACCGGTTGAGTGCGGTGATGGTGTGAATGGGCGGAGCGAGGAATGCCCACAACGCACCCAACAGAGCACCCGAGAACGCCAGCGCGACAACGACGATGGCAGCCGCAGCGCGGCGTGAGCGGCGCATCATCGCTGCGACTCCAGATAAGCGGAGTCCACCCGACCGTGCCGAGAGCACTGTGCCCACCATCCGTCCGGGCGTACCTGAACGATCATCCGCCGTCCGCAGGCCGCACAGAACCGGGGCGGTTCGAGACCCAGTCGAGCCGCGAGCGGATCGCCATCACCGGTCAACTCTCCGGTATGGACGTTGTAGACGCCTGCGCCCACCGGCGCCGGCAGCTGATCGACCATCACTACAGGCTGGCGTTGAGGGCCTTGACGGGCATCTGAAGGTCCTCGAGCAGTTCCAGATCCGCCTCGGCCGGCCGACCCAGGGTGGTCAGGTAGTTGCCGACGATCACCGCATTGATCCCGCCCAGGATGCCCTGTTTGGCGCCGAGGTCTCCCAGGGTGATCTCGCGGCCTCCCGCGAAGCGCAGCATGGTGCGCGGCAACGCCAGGCGGAATGCCGCGATGGCCTTCAGAGCCTCGGTCGCCGGCATCACCTCGAGATCACCGAACGGCGTGCCGGGGCGCGGGTTGAGGAAGTTCAGCGGCACTTCGTGCGGATTCAGCTCGGCCAGGTCGGCAGCGAACTCGGCACGCTGCTCCAAGGTCTCCCCCATGCCCAGGATGCCGCCGCAGCAGACCTCCATGCCGGCCTCACCCACCATCTGCAGCGTGTCGCGCCGCTCCTCCCAGGTGTGGGTGGTGACCACATTGGGGAAGAACGACCGCGCGGTCTCCAGGTTGTGGTTGTAGCGATGCACGCCCATCTCGGCCAGCCGATCGACCTGCTCGGCCGTCAGCATCCCCAGAGAACACGCGATGTGGATATCGACCTCGTTGCGAATAGCTTCGATACCGGCGGCGACCTGGGCCAGAAGTCGCTCGTCAGGACCGCGCACCGCGGCGACGATGCAGAACTCGGTGGCACCGGTCTTGGCGGTCTGTTTGGCCGCCTCCACCAGGCTCGGCACATCGAGCCAGGCGCTGCGCACCGGAGAGGCGAAGAGCCCCGACTGCGCGCAGAAGTGACAGTCCTCCGGGCATCCGCCGGTTTTCAGGCTGATGATGCCTTCGACTTCGACTTCGGGCCCGCACCAGCGCATCCGCACCTCGTGTGCGAGCGCCAGCAGTTCCTCGAGCCGATCGTCGGGAAGCTGCAAAACCTCGAGCACCTGGTCGCGGGACAGTCCTTCACCCCGCTCAAGAACCTGTTCACGGGCCTGAGTCAGGACGTCAAGAGCTGCCTGGGTCACGCAACACAGGCTAGTGCACCGGATCACCCCACCAGCAGATGGTCGACTCGCTCGTCGGAGTCCCAGCGGCGCAGTCCGGTCACGTGTGCAGGGAGGTCGATGTCACTCCCGTCCACCACCGTCATCGCGAGGCCGACCTCCTCGGCACTGAATCGCCGTCCCAGGGTGACATGCGCGGTCCAGCGGCCTGGCCTGCAGTGCCGGAACGGATCCCCGACCAGGTAGGGCAGGGACAACCGGTACACCTCCTCATGGAGTGCGAGCAGATCCGCCGAAGGGACAATGATCCGGGCCAGCGTGCGGTGAGAACCGCCGAACACCAGCGACGCCCCCACCGTGCAGGCAAGCGGGAAACGGGTGGCCAGCAGCCGCAGCACCTCGTCAACTTCAGGGCGGATCCGCTGTGCGGCCAGCAGGGTGACGTGCGGCCGGTTGGTCGCCGATTCCACGCCCGCCTGACTGGGCAGACCGGCCTGCGCCAGCGCGGTCCAGATCGACCGGATGTGCGCGTCGCTGTCGGGGTCGAGCAGTAGTTCGATGGAGTGCGCCACCTTATGCCAGCCCGGCCACCCAGTCCGGATCGAAGGCCCGTGCGCTCATCGCCACGAAGTCACCCGCCCGCAATGCCGCCGCACCTGCGGGCAGCACAGCCCGCAGCGGCGCCATGTCTGCCAATGCCCCCCGATTGGACTGCTCAGTGGCGCCGGGTTCCGCCGGCCATGAGCCGATCACCAGACCGGCACACGAAACCCCTCTGTTGCCAAGGGCTTCCAGTGTCAGTGCGGTGTGGTTGAGCGTGCCCAGACCTGCTTGGCAGACCACCAGGACCGGTGCACCGAGGTCGGCGGCGACATCACGCAGCGTCATCCCGCCCTCGGCGATCTCCACCAGAATCCCGCCGGCCCCTTCTACCAGGGTGAGTCGCCCGGGCCGGTCGGTCCGGCGGATCGACGCCAGAATCTCTTGCGGCGCCGGCAGTGCCATCCCGGCCAGGGCTGCCGCTGCCACCGGCGCCAAGGGGTCGGGGTAGCGGGCCACCGAGATCAGCTCGGTGACCCCGGCCAGTCTCGCCACCTCGGCGAGGTCGTCGTCGTCGCGGCACCCGGTCTGCACCGGCTTGCACACCGCTACATCGGCGGGATCACCCGACACCAGCCGGGCGGCGGCCAGTGCCGCGGTCGCGACGGTCTTGCCGACGCCGGTGCCGGTCCCGGTAACCACGACGACGCTCATCGGGTGTTCACCCGCCGCGGGCCGGCAACGAGCCGAGTACCCGGCGGGCGACGTCGAGATCGGCTTCAGTGAGCGTGGCGCGCGCGGTCAGCCGCAGCCGCGAGGTACCGGCGGGGACCGAGGGTGGCCGGAAGCAGCCGACCAGAAGTCCTGCCTGCAGGCATGTGGCAGCCGCCGCCACGGCGGCATCGGGATCCCCGATGATCACCGACACCACGGCCGACTGCGGGATCTCCGCCACCCGACAGACATCGGCGAGCGCGCGTGCATGGTCCAGTACCGCCTGCGGCCGCCACGGCTCGTCGGCGAGCACGCGCAACGCCGCCATCGCCGCTCCCACTGCCGCCGGTGCCAGCCCGGTGTCGAAGATGAACGGGCGGGCGGTGTCGACCAGGTGGTCCCGGACAGCCGCCGGACCGAGCACCGCTCCGCCCTGACTGCCGAGCGACTTCGACAGCGTCGTGGTCATCACCACATCGGTGGCGCCGGACAGCCCGGCCTCGTGCAGCAGCCCCCGCCCGCCGGTGCCGCGCACCCCGATACCGTGCGCTGCGTCTACCAGCAGGACGGCGCGATACCGCCGGCACACGTCGTGTAGTCGCCGCAGCGGGGCAAGCGCTCCGTCGGTGCTGAACACCGAGTCGGTGACCACCAGCGCCCGCTCCTCGGAACGCGCGGCCAGCGCCGCCTCCACGGCATCGGCATCCCGGTGCGGGGTCACCACCACCCTGGCCCTCGACAAGCGGCAGGCATCCACAAGGGAGGCGTGCCCCGCGGCGTCGGACACCACCACCGACCCCGGTCCGGACAACGCCGTCACCGCGCCGAGGTTGGCGGTATAGCCGGAGGAGAACAGCAGCGCGCTGTCCGCCCCGACGAAACTCGCCAGCGCCGACTCGAACTCCTCGTGCAGTTCGGTG
>JAIOQK010000191.1 GCA_021413425.1 Mycobacterium sp. | reverse complement strand
GGGGAGATCTCCCGATCGAAGCGGTGCTCGTCCCAGGCGCGCTTGGCTTTCTGCTGGGAGATCAGCCCGAGGTGGTCGAGGTCGGCCCGGGTGATCCCGCGGCGCTTCGCGATGCGCTCGGCGGCGGTGAACTGGTCGGGCATGTCGATGTCCCACGACTCGGCGCGAATCCGGGAGCGGTCCGGTCCGGCGTTGGCACCCAAGCCCACGCGGCTCATCGCCTCGATGCCGCAGGCGATGCCGACGTCGATCGCCCCGGAGGCGATCAGCCCGGCGATCAGGTGGTTGGCCTGCTGCGCGCTGCCGCACTGGCAGTCGATGGTGGTGGCGCCTACCTGCTCGGGCAGACCCGCGGTCAGCCAGGCCACCCGGGTGATGTTGTTGGACTGCTCGCCGTACTGCGTCACGCAGCCGCCGATGACCTGTTCGACCAGTGCCGCGTCGATGCCGGCCCGGTCCACCACCGCCTTCTGCGTTGCACCCAGCAGTTCGGTGGCATGCAGCCCGGACAGCCACCCGTTGCGCTTCCCGATCGGGCTGCGGGTGGCTTCGACGATGACAGGATTACCCATGCGACCAGGCTAGAACACGTTTCAGTACCCTGACAAGCGAGGATGCCTTTGCGCCTTTTGTCTGCGGTGGAGCCGTGTTTTACTGGCACTAGAACACGTCATAAATGAGGAGCGCACGAGACATGCCCACCCCCAACATTCCACCCGGTCTAGATTTTCTGGATCCGGACCTCTGCGTGAAGGGGTTGCCTATCGACGAGCTCGCCGAGCTCCGTCGCACCGCTCCGGTCTGGTGGTGTGAGCAGAAGATCGGCAAGGGTGGGTTCAATGACGGCGGTTACTGGGCCGTCACCAGGCACAAGGACGTCAAAGAGGTCTCGCGCCGTAACGACATCTACGCCAGCGGTCCCAACACGGCACTGCCGCAATTCGCCGACGACATCGCTCGTGAGGACATCGACATGCAGTCGGTGATCCTCATCAACATGGACGGCGAACACCACGACCGGCTCCGTCGAATCATCTCCCGCGGGTTCACGCCGCGCGCCGTCGGGCGTCTGCGCGACCAACTCCACGAACGTGCCGAGAATATCGCCAAAAGTGCCGCGTCCGCAGGCCAGGGCGATTTCGTCGAGCAGGTGTCGTGCGAGTTGCCGCTGCAGGCCATCGCCGGCCTTCTCGGCGTTCCGCAGGAGGACCGGGATCAGCTGTTCCGCTGGACCAATGAGATGACCGGCAACGAGGACCCAGAGTTCGCCCACGTCGACGGGCGGACATCATCGATGGAGATGCTGGGTTACGCCATGAAGATGGCCGAGTTGAAGGCAAAGGACCCCGGCGACGACATCGTCACCGCTCTGATCAACGCGGATATCGACGGTGAGAAGTTGACCGACGACGAGTTCGCCTTCTTCGTCCTGATGCTGGCCGTCGCCGGCAGCGAGACCACCCGCAACTCCATCACCCACGGGATGATCGCCTTCGTCGACAACCCGGATCAGTGGGATCTGTACAAAAGGGAGCGTCCTGCGACCGCGGCCGATGAGATCGTCCGCTGGGCCACGCCGGTCACCGCCTTTCAGCGCACCGCGGTGGTGGATACCGAGTTGTCCGGGGTCCACATCAAGGCCGGACAGCGGGTGGTGATGTTCTACCGCTCGGCGAACTTCGACGACGAGGTGTTCGAGGATCCGCACACCTTCAACATTCTTCGCGACCCCAACCCGCACGTCGGGTTCGGCGGCACCGGGGTGCACTTCTGCATCGGCGCGAACCTCGCACGGATGACCATCAACCTGATTTTCAACGCCATTGCCGACCACATGCCTGATCTGACCCCGGTCGGTGTGCCGGATCGGTTGCGTTCGGGCTGGCTGAATGGCATCAAGCACTGGCAGGTCGACTACACCGGCGTCGTAATCGGCGCGTCCACCAGCACATCGGAACGAGGAGGATTCGGGTGGACTTCACTCCCGACCCGGCACAGCAGGCTGTCGCCGACGTCGTCAACTCGGTCCTCGACCGTGAGAACAGCTGGGAGGCGCTGGTTTCCGGTGGAGTGCCCGCCCTCGGCGTGCCGGAACGCCTCGGCGGTGACGGTGTTGGTTTGCCGGAGATCACCACCGCGCTGACCGAGATCGGCCGGCATGGACTGGTCTCGCCGGCGCTGGCCACCCTCGGCTTCGGAGTGCTGGGACTGCTGGACATGGCAAGCGAAGCCCAGCAGGACCGCTTTCTCGATGGCGTCGCCAAGGGCGCGATTCTCACCGCCGCCTGCAACGAGCCCGGTACGGCACTGCCGGAGCGGCCCGCGACTCGTCTGGCCGGCGGCCGCCTTACCGGTGTCAAAGTGTGCGTCGGCTACGCCGCGCAAGCGAACTGGATGCTGGTCAGTACCGATGCCGGCGTGGTCGTGGTGTCACCGAAGGCCGACGGGATACGGCTGATCACCACGCCGAACTCCGCCGGCGGCGAGGAATACGCCGTCGAGTTCAGCGATGTCGCCGTGGAGGCCGACGCCGTTCTCGACGGCGCCACTGTGCACCGCCTGAACCAGCTCATGCTGGCCGCGACCGGGGCGTTCGCCGCCGGTCTGGTCGCCGGCGCCGTCCGCCTCACCGCTGACTACGTGACCAGCCGGCACCAGTTCGGCCGGCCGCTGGCCACCTTCCAGACGGTCGCCGCTCAACTGGCCGAGGTCTACATCGCCTCCCGGACACTCGGGCTCGCGTCGGCGTCGGTGGTGTGGCGGCTGGCCGAAGGCCGCGACGCCGACGAGGATCTCGATGTCCTGGCCTTCTGGCTGACGTCTAATGCGCCACCGGCGATGCAGACCTGCCATCATCTACATGGCGGGATGGGTATGGACATCACCTAT
>JAIOQK010000190.1 GCA_021413425.1 Mycobacterium sp. | reverse complement strand
GGTCGCGCACTTGGGCCATTACCTCCACCCGGCGGTCGAGGTTGCGGTGCATCATGTCGGCACTGCCGATCCAGCATTCGTCGATCGCTCCGAAGTGCATGACCCGGGAGTGCTCCAGGAATTCCCCGAGAATCGAGCGCACCGCGATGTTCTCCGAGAAGCCCTCGACGCCGGGACGCAGCGCGCAGATGCCGCGCACCACCACTTCGACTCGCACTCCGGCCTGTGACGCGCGGTAGAGGCCGTCGATGATCTGTTCATCGACAATGGCGTTGGCCTTGACCCGGATGTGGCCCTTGCCCCCACCGCTGCCCTTGTGCGCCTCGACTTCGCGTTCGATGCGGTCCAGGATGCCCTTGCGGATGCCCTCCGGGGCGACGAGCAGGTTGCGGTAGCCCACCTTGCGCGAGTAGCCGGTCAATGAGTTGAACAGATCGGTGAGATCCGCGCCGATGTCCGGAGCCGCCGTCAGAAGGCCGACGTCTTCATACAGCCGCGCGGTCTTGGGGTTGTAGTTGCCGGTGCCGATATGGCAGTAGCGGCGGATGGTGGAGCCTTCGCGGCGCACCACCAGGCAGGTCTTGCAGTGCGTCTTCAGGCCGACCAGGCCGTACACCACATGCACGCCGGCGTCTTCAAGTGCGCGTGCCCATTTGATGTTCGCCTGCTCGTCGAAGCGCGCTTTCAACTCGACCAGTGCCACCACCTGCTTGCCGGCGTCGGCGGCTTCGATCAGCGCGTTGACGATGGGAGAGTCACCGGAGGTGCGGTAGAGCGTCTGCTTGATGGCCAATACATCCGGGTCCGCGGCGGCCAGTTCGATGAACCGCTGCACGGTGGTGGAGAACGACTGGTACGGGTGATGCACCAGCACGTCGCCCTCACGCAGGGCGGCGAAGATGCTCTTGCCCTCCCGGTCGGCGAAGGCCGGATGGGTCACGGGAACATACGGCCGTTCCTTGAGAGCCGGGCGATCGACGGCGTAGACCTGCCACAGCGACTTGAGATCCAGCAGACCGGGTACCTGCACCACATCGCCGGGATGCACGTCGAGTTCGCCCAACAGCACTCCCAGCATGTGCTCGCTCATGTTGCCGGACACCTCGAGTCGTACCGGCGGCCCGAACCGCCGCCGCGCCAGTTCGCGCTCGAGGGCCTGCAACAGATCCTCGTCGCGGTCCTCGACGTCCATGTCGGCGTTGCGGGTGATCCGGAACGCGTGGCGCTCGACGATCTCCATACCGGGGAACAGCGCCGGCAGGAACGCGCCGATGAGTTCCTCCATCGGCAGGAATCGGATGGCCGGCGTGTCAGGGTCGGTGCTGTCGATACGGATGAAACGGTCGACGTTGTCGGGCACCTTCACCCTGGCGAAGTGCTCGCTGCCGTCGGCGGGGGACTTCACCGTGACGGCGAGGTTGAGGCTCAGCCCGCTGACGAATGGGAACGGGTGGGCGGGATCCACGGCCAGCGGCGTCAGGACGGGGAAGACCTGATCGTTGAAGTACTTCGACAGGGCGGGGCGATCGGCGTCGGTGAGTTCGTCCCAGCGCACGAACGCGATGCCGTGGTCGGCCAGCGCCGGGCGGACCGACTCCATGAAGACCTGGGCGTGCCGGGTGGCCAACTGCTGGGTGCGCTCACCGATCAGCCGCAGTTGCTCGCGCGGGGACAGCCCGTCGGCCGACCGCACCGACAGGCCCATCTCGTCGCGACGCTTGAGGCCGGCGACCCGCACCATGTAGAACTCGTCGAGGTTGGAGGCGAAGATGGCCAGGAACTTGGCCCGTTCCAGCAGCGGCAGTGAGGTGTCGGCGGCCAGTGCGAGCACCCGGGCGTTGAAGTCCAGCCAGCTCAGCTCGCGATTGAGGTAGCGATCCTCGGGCAGGGGGTTGTCGATCGCCGCGGCGGTGGCCGCCGGCGGCGGCTCGGGGGACCGGGTCTCGGTCTGGCCGTCGGACCCCGGTGCCCGGGATCCGATCTCCGTCTCAGTCATGCCGCCATCATCCCCCATCGCCCGGATGAATGGTTTGTTGCCGGCGAATAGCAGGTGAACACCGCTGCAGCCCTGACCAGGACGGTCAGCGCCCGGTCAGCGCCCGATCCGTGTCCGCCCCGACGCCCAGGCGCCGTGCGACCGCAAGGTCGTCGGGGGTGTCGATATCACAGCGCAGCCCCGGCCAGTCCCCGGTGAGTTCCACCGCGCCGTCGTCGCGATGCCGGCGTGCGGAGTCGGCGCCGAACAGCGGGTTCAGCGGCACCCCGAACGCGAAGAGCGCGCAGGTGCCGGTCCCGGAGTGGTCGGCGACGAAACTGCGGGGGTGGGCGCGTGCCGCCGCCAGTGCGGCGGCGAACTCCGCGGGCTGCAGCGAGGGCAGATCACCCTGCAGCACCGCCACGTCCGGGATGCGCAGGTGGGTGTTCGCCACCCGGATCGCGTTATTGAGCGGGTCGGTGTGCTGCGCCGGGGTCGGGTCGTCGACGGTCGACGCGCCCAGGGCACGGGCGGCGGCGGCTGCCGTGGGATCGGGTGTCACCACCGTGATCGAGGCGACGCCGTCGACGGCGCGCGCCGCGGTGATGGTGTCGACGAGCATCGCCAGCACCACCCGTTCCCGTCCGGCGGCGTCGAAAAGCTCCGAGAGCCGGGTCTTGGCCTCGCTGAGACGTTTGACGGCGATGATCACTGCGATCCCGGATTCGCCGCTCATGGGCACCCATCCTGCCAGCGCGCCGTCGTGACTAGGTTGATCACATGGTCAACTCGCCCGGGGCCGACTCCTCTGGCGCCGGCTCATCTGGCGCCGGCTCATCCGGCTCAGTGGGCACCGCCGCGGTGATGGGGTCCGGTGCCTGGGGCACGGCGGTGGCCAAGGTGCTCGCCGATGCCGGCAGCGAGGTCCGGCTGTGGGCGCGGCGGTCGACGGTGGCCGACGAGATCAACACCGGCCGCGTCAACTCCGGCTATCTGCCAAAGGTGGTGCTGCCGGTTGCCGTGCGCGCCACCGCCGACGCGGCCGAGGCGCTCGACGGCGTGCGGACCGTGCTGCTCGCGGTGCCGTCGCAGAGCCTGCGCAGCAACCTGCAGCAGTGGCGCGCCGACATCGCCGACGGTGCCACCCTGGTGAACCTGGCCAAGGGCATCGAACTGGGCACCTTGATGCGGATGAGCCAGGTGATCGTCGCCGTCACCGGCGTCGACGTCGGTCAGGTGGCGGTGGTCTCGGGGCCGAACCTGGCAGAGGAGGTGGCCCAGGGTCAGCCCGCCGCCACGGTGGTCGCCTGCACCGACTCCGGTCGCGCGGTCGCCCTGCAGCGCGCCCTGAGCACAAGTTATCTGCGCCCCTACACCAACGCCGATGTGGTGGGCACCGAGATCGGCGGCGCGTGCAAGAACGTCATCGCGCTGGCCTGCGGGATGGCCGCCGGCGTCGGACTGGGGGAGAACACCGCCGCGGCGATCATCACCCGCGGTCTGGCCGAGATCATGCGACTGGGAATCGCGTTGGGCGCCAAGACCGCAACACTGGCCGGGCTGGCCGGTGTCGGAGACCTGGTGGCCACCTGCACCTCGCCGCATTCACGCAATCGCTCGTTCGGCCGGCGGCTGGGCGCCGGGCAGTCATTGGACGAGGCGCGACTGGCGGTGCAGGGACAGGTCGCCGAAGGGGTCACATCGTGCACCTCGATTCTCGCGCTGGCGTCCAGTTACGACATCGAGATGCCGCTCACCGACGCGGTGTACCGGGTGTGTCACAAGGGTCTGTCCGTCGACGAGGCCGTCGCACTGCTGCTCGGTCGCAGCACGAAGGCCGAGTGATGTCAGTGAATCGGTACACGCCATGAGCGAACGATTCGGCGACTCCACCCGGGCGGTCAAAGCCGTTGACGCCGAACCTGTTCCGGGCCGGCCGCTGGCCGGCGTCCCGGTGCCCGCCTCGGCGTTCCACCTGTCCGACGACGAGGGCACCGAGGCGCATGTCTACGGCCGCTACTCCAATCCCACCTGGACGCATCTGGAGTCCGCGCTGGCGGCGCTGGAAGGCGCGGGGTCGGCGTTGAGTTTCGGCTCCGGTATGGCGGCGGTGACGGCGGCGCTGCGGGTGCTGGTGCGCCCCGGTGCGGTGCTCGTCGTCCCGGCGGACGGCTACTACCAGGTGCGGCGGTGGGCGGCGGAAAGCCTTGCGCCCCAGGGCGTGATGGTTCGCGAGGTGGCCTCGGCCGGGCTGTGCGAGGCCGCCGCCGACGCCGACGTCGTGCTGGCCGAGACACCGACTAACCCCGCACTGGACGTGGTCGACCTGCACCGGCTCGCCACCATCTGCCATTCCCGCGGGGCGCGCCTGGTGGTGGACAACACCACCGCCACCCCTTTGGGACAGCAACCGCTCTCGTTCGGCGCGGATCTGGTGGTGGCCAGTGCCACCAAGTCACTGGCCGGGCACAGCGACCTGATCGCCGGCTACGTCGCCGGAACCCACGAGGACCTGATGGCGGCGGTGGAGCGCGAGCGATTGCTCTCCGGCGCCATCCTCGGCGCGTTCGAGGCGTGGCTGCTGTTGCGCAGTATCGGCAGCTTCGGGTTGCGGTTCGAACGGCAGTGCCAGAACGCCGGTGCGCTGGCCGTGGCGCTGCGCAGCCACACCGCGGTGCACGCGGTGCGCTACCCCGGACTGGCCGACGATCCGTCCTACCCGGTGGCCGCGGCGCAGATGCGCCGGTTCGGGCCACTGGTGTCGATCGAACTCGCCGACGCCGCGGCCGTCCACGCACTGGTGCGGCACAGCGAACTGCTGGTGGCCGCCACAAGCTTCGGCGGTCTGCATACCTCGGTGGATCGGCGGGCCCGCTGGGGCGATGACGTCGCGGCCGGGTTCGCCCGCATCTCGGCTGGCATCGAGGACACCGACGACCTGATCGCCGACATCATCGCCGCCCTGGATGCGGCCACGCTGTAGCCTCTGGTGCTTGTGGCTCCCGCACGAGTGCGTGTCGCCGTCGTCTACGGCGGCCGCAGTTCCGAGCACGCCATCTCCTGTGTGTCCGCCGGGAGCATTCTGCGCCATCTCGATCCCCGTCGCTTCGAGGTGGTGGCCGTGGGTATCACCCCGGAGGGCTCGTGGCTGCGCACCGACGTCGACCCCGCCGCGTTGGCGATCAGCGACGGGAAGCTGCCCGGTGTCACCGGCCACTCCGAGAGCCCCCTGGCCCAGGCGGCCGGGATCCTCGCTGGGGTGGACGTGGTGTTTCCGATCCTGCACGGTCCCTACGGGGAGGACGGCACCATCCAGGGTCTGCTGGAAATGGCCGGTGTGCCCTACGTCGGCGCCGGGGTGCTGGCCAGCGCGGCGGGCATGGACAAGGAATTCGCGAAGAAACTGATGGCCGCCGACGGCCTGCCCATCGGCGACTACCTGGTGCTGCGACCGCGACAGGACGCGCCGGCCCGAGAGGATATTGAGCGCCTTGGCTTTCCGTTGTTCGTCAAGCCGGCCCGCGGCGGCTCCTCGATCGGTGTGAGCCGGGTGACCGAGGCCGGCGGGCTGGCCGATGCCGTCGCCGAGGCCCGCCGACACGACCCGAAGGTGATCATCGAGGCCGCGATCGAGGGCCGCGAACTGGAGTGCGGTGTGCTCGAGTTCCCGGACGGCTCGGTGCGGGCCAGCACGATCGGCGAGATCAGGGTGGTCGGTGTGGCCGGTCGCGAGGACGGCTTCTACGACTTCGAGACCAAGTACCTCGATGACGCCGCCGAGCTCGATGTCCCGGCCGCGGTGGATGAGGACACCTCAGAGG
>JAIOQK010000189.1 GCA_021413425.1 Mycobacterium sp. | reverse complement strand
CGACCGCTGTGGGGAATCGACGCCCGGCTCAAGCGGTTCGGGACGATGGCCGCAGCGATGGTCCTCTACGTGTTGATCAGCCAGATCGGTTTGGTCGTCGGCAACCAGATCGCCAGCACGGCCGCGGCCTCCGGCCCGGCGATCTACTACTACGCCTGGCTGGTCCTGATGCTGCCGTTCGGCATGATCGGCGTGACGATCCTGACCGTCGTCATGCCCCGGCTGAGCCGCAACGCCGCCGCCGACGACACCCCGGCCGTGCTCGCCGATCTGTCGCTGGCCACCCGGCTGACGATGGTCACCCTGATCCCGGTGGTCGCACTGATGACCGTCGGCGGCCCGGCCATCGGCAGCGCATTGTTCGCCTACGGCAAGTTCGGCGAAGTCGACGCCAACTACCTCGGTATCGCGATTGCGCTGTCGGCGTTCACGCTGATTCCCTACGCGCTGGTGCTGCTGCAACTGCGGGTGTTCTATGCGCGCGAACAGCCCTGGACGCCGATCCTGATCATCCTGGCCATCACCGCGGTGAAGGTCGTGTTCTCACTGATGGCCCCCCACCTCACAGACGATCCCGACCTCGTCGCCGGCTACCTCGGCGCCGCCAACGGACTCGGCTTCGTCGCCGGCGCGGTGCTGGGCCATCTGCTCCTGCGGCGCTCGCTGCGCCCCCCCGGCGGCCGTCTGCTGGACACCGGCGCGGTGCGCACCGCCATCGCCACCACCGGAGCGGCCACCGTCGCCGCGCTGGTGGCCTTCGGCGTCGACCGCACCCTGCATCTGGAATTGCTGACCACCCGCAGCGGCGGAGCCGGATCGATGGTGCGACTGATGATCCTCGGGGCGGTGATGCTGCCGATCGGGGCCGCGCTGATGCTGGCCGCGCGGGTGCCGGACGCCCTCGCTGCCCGGGCGGCCGTCCTGCGCCGGCTCACCGACCAGCCCGAACCGCACGACGCGGCCGCGCACGGCGATTCCCACCTGCCCCAGAAGTCAACCCCCGTCACGTACGCTCAAATGGGCATTTCGCACGCGTGGAGAGGACCGGCGCTGAGCGACGACACTTCCGGGGCACCGCCGCCGTGGGATCCGACGATCCGGGGTTCCGCCGCGGATGCGACGCGCAGGATCGCCAACCGGGGCGCCGATCGCTTCCAGTCGGAGGTCGCGGGGTGGTCGCCTGAGGGACCCGTTCCGACAGCCCACCACGACTCGGGCCCTCCCGGGGGCCCCCTGATCGCCGGCGCGAGTATCGCCGACGGTCGGTACCGCCTCCTGGTGTTCCATGGCGGCCCGCCCGGATTGCAGTTCTGGCAGGCACTCGACACCGCACTCGACCGGCAGGTCGGCCTGACGTTCATCGACCCCGACGGTCGGATGCCGGCCGGCAATGTGGCCGCGGCACTGCAACAGACCCTGGCGCTGAGCCGGATCGAACGACCCGGCCTGGCGCGGGTTCTCGACGTCACCCCGACGGCCACCGGCGGTCTGGTGGTCTCGGAGTGGATCCGCGGCGGTTCGCTGCGGGAGGTCGCCGGCACCTCACCGTCAGCCATGGGCGCCGCGCGTGCCATCCAGTCGCTGGCCGCCGCCGCCGACGAGGCGCACCGCAACGGTGTGGCGTTGTCCATCGACCATCCCAGCCGGATCCGGGTCAGCATCGACGGGGACGTCGCACTGGCCTTCCCCGCAACGCTGCCCGGCGCCACCCCCGAGTCCGACGTTCGAGGTGTCGGTGCCGCGCTGTACGCCCTTCTGGTCGACCGCTGGCCACTACCGGAGACCGGCACCCCGAGCGGACTGCGCCCCGCTGCGGCAGGATCGGACGGCCTGCCACTGGAACCGCGGAACATCAACCCCGACATCCCGTTCCAGGTCTCCGCCGCGTCGGCGCGCGCGGTGCGACCCGGCGGCGGGATCAGCACCGCCTCGACGCTGCTGCACCTCCTCACGCAGGCGACCGTCGCCGCTGAGCGCACCGATCTCGTCGAACCGGTGGCACCGCAGACCCCGCCGCCCGCGCGGCGGCGTTCACCGCAGGACGAAGCGGGCGTCGCTGCCCAGCGACGGCGCAATCTGATGATCGGCATCGCGGCCGGCGGCGCGGTCCTGCTGATCGCGCTCATCGTCCTGGCGTCGGTGCTCGGTCGTATCTTCGGCGACGTCGGTGGCGGGCTCAAAGGCGATCAGCTCGGTCTGAACACCACACCAACGACCTCGGTGGGCAGCACCGCACCGGGTGGTGCGGTGAAACCCGTTGCCGCGACGGTTTTTTCGCCCGAGGGCGATGCGGACGCCCCTAATCTGGCCGGGCTCGCGATCGACGGCGACCCAACGACCGTGTGGCCGACCGATACCTACACCGACACACCACCGTTCCCCAACTTCAAAAACGGTGTCGGTCTGATGCTGCAACTCCCCCAGCCAACGGAGGTCGGCGAGGTGACCGTCTCGGTGTCCAGTACCGGGACCCAGGTGCAGATCCGGTCTGCCACCAGCGCCAGCCCGGCCTCGCTGTCGGCCACCACGCTGCTGACCGGACCGACCGCACTCAAGCCGGGGTCGAACACCATCGCCGTTCCCAGCGCTGAGCCGACGTCCTACCTGCTGGTGTGGATCTCCACCCTGGGTCAGACAGCCGGCAAGAATCGCACCGACGTCTCCGAGGTAACCGTCCGCGCCACTTCGTGAACAACCCCGCCCGGGTGAAGTGCCGTGGGCCGATGCCGCGGTTAATGTCCGGCCGTGGGCACCTCCACCGACGACATATGTACTGAGGACAGCCGCAGTGACGCCGCCTTGCTCGCGGCGCATCTCGGCGGCGATCGGAACGCCTTCGCCGAACTGATCGGCCGGCACCATTCCCGGTTGTACCGGCTGGCCCGGGGCCGCAGTCAGACCGCCGAGGACGCCGACGACGCCCTCCAGGATGCGCTGCTCGCCGCGCACCGCTACGCCGGCGCCTTCCGCCACGACGCCGCGGTGGGCAGTTGGCTGCATCGCATCGTGGTCAACGCCTGTCTGGACCGGCTGCGCCGCAGCGCCACCCGGCCCACCGTCGCACTGACCGATGACAACCGCGCCATCGCCGACCACGCCGCGGGTGTCGAGACCGCCGTCGTGGTGCGCCAGGCCCTCCTGCGGCTGCCGGCCGGGCAGCGTGCCGCGGTGATCGCAGTCGATATGCACGGCTATTCGGTCGCCGAGGCCGCCCGGGTGCTCGGCATTCCCGACGGGACCGTCAAGAGCCGCTGCGCGCGGGCCCGAACCCGGCTTGCGGTGCTGTTGCGCCCGCTCGCACCCGCGGCGCGGGGCTGAGCGCAGACTGGGCGGGTGCACACCGTCACCGGCGCCCCGAGCGGCCCGCCCGGCCATGCCGCGCGCGCACCGATGCCCGCCGCCGTCTGGGTGAGCGCGGCCGGGCTGCTGGTGCTGGTGGCGGGCCTGGTGGCCGCCGTTGGGACCCTGGTGCCGGCCGGGCCGGTCCCCAGCGCGCCGAGCAGTGCCCACAGCATCACTGTGACGCCGACCGGCCGCTGACACGGCGGTTCACCCCGCCGCGGCCGCCGACGGGAACACCCGCGCCTAGGCTGTTGTTTAACCGCGTGTCTGCACGCCGCGGACGCTTCGCAGAAAGGCTGGCATGCCCGACCAACCCATTCACGACGTGATCGTCATCGGATCCGGCCCTGCCGGTTACACCGCCGCGATCTACACCGCGCGCGCCGAACTCAAGCCCCTGGTGTTCGAGGGCACATCGTTCGGCGGCGCCCTGATGACCACCACCGAGGTGGAGAACTTCCCCGGCTTCAGGTCCGGAATCCAGGGTCCCGACCTGATGGAGGAGATGCGCGAGCAGGCGCTGCGGTTCGGCGCGGATCTGCAGATGGAGGACGTCGAATCGGTATCGCTGGAGGGTCCGGTCAAGAAGGTGGTGACTGCGGGCGGGGAAACCCACCTGGCCCGTTCGGTGATCCTGGCCATGGGTGCTGCCGCACGCTACCTCCACGTTCCCGGCGAACAGGAATTGCTCGGCCGCGGCGTCAGCTCGTGTGCCACCTGCGACGGCTTCTTCTTCAAGGACCAGGACATCGCGGTGATCGGCGGCGGCGATTCGGCCATGGAGGAGGCCACCTTCCTCACCCGCTTCGCCCGCAGCGTCACCCTGGTCCACCGGCGTGATGAGTTCCGTGCCTCGAAGATCATGCTGGAACGCGCCCGCACCAACGACAAGATCACCTTCCTGACCAACGCCGCCGTCGTCGCGGTTGAGGGAGACACCACGGTGACCGGCCTACGGGTCCGCGACGTGCGCAGCGGCGAGGAGTCCACCCTGGCGGTGACGGGCGTGTTCATCGCCATCGGTCACGATCCGCGCTCCGCGCTGGTCTCCGGTGCGGTCGACGTCGATCCGGCCGGTTACGTGGTCGTCCGTGACCACAGCACCGCGACATCGGTTCCGGGGGTGTTCGCCGCCGGAGACCTGGTGGACCACACCTACCGCCAGGCCATCACCGCGGCCGGCAGCGGATGCGCGGCGGCCATGGACGCCGAGCGGTGGCTGGCCGACGAGGACGATGCAGCGCACAACCCGGATAACGCGATGATTGGAGCCCAACAGTGAGCGAGTCGGCAACTCTGGCGGTGTCGGACGGATCGTTCGCCGACGACGTGCTCAAGAGCCCTACGCCGGTCCTGGTGGATTTCTGGGCCACCTGGTGCGGACCCTGCAAGATGGTGGCACCGGTGCTCGAGGAGATCGCCGCCGAGAAGGCCGGTTCGCTGACAGTGGCCAAGATCGACGTCGATGCCAACCCCGCCACCGCGCGGGATTATCAGGTCGTCTCGATTCCCACGCTGATCCTGTTCAAGAACGGCGAGGCGGTGAAACGCATCGTCGGCGCCAAGGGCAAGGCGGCGTTGCTGCGCGAGATCGCCGACGACCTCTGAGCACGTCGAGGCCCGGCGCGTAGAGACCCTTTCGTAACCGGCGGTAGGGCCGGAGGGTTTAGCGGAAACCGTGTCACTTCTGCGACAATCCTTGCCATGCCCAGTCCCCGCAACGGCCCCGGCGGCGACGCGTCCTGGCGGGGCGCGGCGGCAGGTGCGATGTTCCGTCGCGGTGACCGCGACAGCGCGGTCGTGGAGATCCGGACGGCACTGGCCGCGCTGGGCTTGCTGGACGGCTCAGACGACGATCTCACCACCGGCCGGCACGTCACCCCCGACTTCTTCGACGGCGACCTCGACCACGCGGTGCGCGCGTTCCAGCAGCGGCGTGGGCTGCTCGTCGACGGGGTCGTCGGCGAAGCGACCTACCGGGCACTGCGGGAGGCGTCCTACCGGCTGGGTGCGCGCACTCTGGCCCACCAGTTCGGCGCACCCATGTACGGCGACGACGTCGCGACGCTCCAGGCCCGGCTGCAGGACCTTGGGTTCTACACCGCCCTCGTGGACGGTTACTTCGGATTGCAGACGCACAACGCGCTGATGTCCTACCAGCGCGAGTACGGCCTCGCGCCGGACGGGATTTGCGGACCGGAGACACTGCGCTCGCTGTACTTCATCGGCTCGCGGGTCACCGGCGGTTCGTTGCACGCAATCCGGGAGGAGGAGCACGTGCGGCGGTCCGGCCCGCGGCTGTCGGGCAAGCGGATCATCATCGACCCGGGCCGCGGCGGAAGTGACCCCGGCGTGCTGATCACCGGTTCCGAGGGCCCCATCAGCGAGGCCGACATCCTGTGGGATCTGGCCAGCCGCCTCGAGGGTCGCATGACCGCCATCGGAATGGAGACCTTCCTGTCCAGGCCGGTCAACCACAGCCCCGCCGACGCCGAACGCGCCGCCACCGCCAATACCGTCGGGGCCGATCTGATGATCAGCCTGCGTTTTGAGCGCCAGGTGAGCCCGGCGGCCAGCGGGGTCGCATCGTTCTACTTCGGCAGTTCACACGGATCGGTGTCTACGATCGGGCGCAACCTCGCCGACTTCATCCAGCGAGAAGTCGTGGCGCGCACCGGATTACTGGATTGCCGTACCCACGGCCGGACCTGGGACCTGCTGCGCCTGACTCGGATGCCGACCGTCCAGGTCGACGTCGGTTACATCACCAGTCCGCGCGACGCAGCGATGCTGGCCACCCGGGAATGCCGTGATGCGCTTGCCGAGGGCATCCTGGCCGCGGTGAAGCGGATGTACCTGCTGGGCAAGAACGACCGGCCGACGGGCACCTTCACGTTCGCCGAACTGCTGGCTCACGAGCAGTCTGTGGAGCAGGGCCGCCCCGCCGTCTAGACCGGCTGGCCGATCCGTTCACTCTCCAGCAGGCGTTCCAGCGCCGCCTCCACCTCAGCCTTCCACCCGAGGCCCTTGTCCAACTCCAGGCGCAGCCGCGGGAAGTAGCGGTGCGGAGCCACCACGGTGAAGCCCACGTCCTCCAGGAACCCGGCGTCGATCATGCACGTCTCGAAGGAACAGTCCCCGAGCGCACTGACGGCTGCCCGCAGACCCGGGTCGGGGTCGGCGTCGAGCAGGTCGACGGCGGCGGCGGTACGGCCGAAGGCCTCCAGCGCGCGCACCCCACGCTTAACGAGGGCGTTGACCACCTGGCCGATCAACTGTGCCGCCAAATCGTCGCCCTCGCCGGGCTCCACGCCAATCGCCGTCAGCAGCACCGCATCGGCACTCACCGGGCCGGTCGGCATCCGCAGCACCCGCGGCACAGCCCGCGGCGGGGCGTAGAAGGCGTACCCGCGGCACGGGTCTTCGCGGTCGGCCGGGCCGTCGTCGGGCGCCGCCGTGGCGACCTGACCACACGACCCCCACTCCAGCATGACCATCGACAGCCACGCCTCTTTCTCGAACTCGGGATCCGGCAGATACTCCGAGCACGCCGTCTCGGGGTCGACCTCCCAGAACACGCACCGCCGGGCGTGCTTGGGCAGTTGCTCGAACTCCGCGAGACGCAGCGGGCTGATGCGAACGGACACTAGTCTCCCCGGCTCTCCGCGGTGCGGGCTGGCACAGCAGCCCCTTCAGGATAGGAGAGCCGACCGTGTCCCGGCGAGGATCGTGCCGGGGCCAGCGGAAACATCGACCTCATTCGCGAAAGTCCTTGTGGTGCTTGTGTTTTCAGGCGAATCGGGTGGCCCCACCCCGGACTGACTGCCTTTTTGTCACAGTGACGTAACGGCCGGATATCGAAGGGTGCCGGCCACACCGGACTACCGGGCCGCTGACGGGTCCATCAGCGCCACGATGCGCTGCAGATCCTCAACCGACCCGAACTCGACCACAATCTTGCCTTTACGCTTACCCAGACTGACTCGCACACGGGTGTCGTAGGTGCTCGAGAGCCGTTCGGCGACCTCCTGGAGCCCGGGCATCTGGATCGGCTTGCGCCGCGGCGGGGTCGGCGGCCGACCGCCGTCCCGGTTGGCCAGGGTGACGGCTTCCTCGGTGGCTCGCACCGAAAGACCCTCCGCGACGATACGTGCCGCGAGCTCCTCCTGCGCTTCCGCGCCCGCTTCCACCGCGAGTAGCGCCCGGGCGTGTCCGGCCGACAGCACCCCTGCGGCAACCCGCCGCTGCACGGCGACCGGCAGGCGCAGCAAGCGGATCATGTTGGATATCACCGGGCGGGACCGGCCGATCCGCGTCGCTAGTTCCTCATGGGTGACGCCGAATTCGTCAAGCAGTTGCTGGTAGGCCGCGGCCTCTTCCAACGGGTTCAGCTGGGCCCGGTGGATGTTCTCCAGCAGCGCGTCGCGAAGCAGGTTGTCCTCGGCCGTCTCGCGCACGATGGCGGGAATGGCGGTCAGGCCGGCCTGCTGCGAGGCGCGCCACCGTCGTTCCCCCATCACCAACTGGTAGCGCCGCTTGCCGTCGGCGTCCGGGGCCACCTCCCGAACCACGACCGGCTGCATCAACCCGAACTCCCGGATGGAGTGCACCAACTCCGCGAGGGCGTCCTCGTCGAAGACCTGTCGGGGCTGGCGAGGGTTGGGCTCGATCGCTGCCGGATCGATCTCCCGGTAGACCGCGCCGATACTCTCGCTCTCGGTCCCCGGGCCGCCGATCACCACGTCGGCAGCGGCGTCGCCCATCCGTGGGCCGCCATCGGAGGGCCCGGTCGGGATGAGTGAGGCCAGCCCGCGGCCGAGGCCGCCCTTGCGCCGTGATGATTGGGTCATGCCTGTGCCTCCGTCGGAGCGGACCGGTGAGCCAGTTCGCGGCTGGCGTCGAGATAACTCATGGCACCCCGTGAGCCGGGGTCGTAGTCGATGATCGTCATGCTGTAGCCGGGGGCCTCAGATACCTTAACGCTGCGCGGGATCACGGTGCGCAGAACCTTCTCGCCAAAGTAGTTACGGACCTCCGTCGCGACCTGGTCGGCCAACTTGGTGCGGCCGTCATGCATTGTCAGGATGACGGTGGTGACCGACAGGGCCGGATTGAGGTGCGCTTTCACCATTTCGATGTTCTTCATGAGCTGGGAGACGCCCTCCAGCGCGTAATACTCGCACTGGATGGGTATCAACACCTCCGGGGCGGCGACCAGCGCATTGATGGTCAGCAGTCCCAGCGACGGCGGGCAGTCGATGAACACGTAGTCGAAGTCGGTCTTATCCAGGTCCATCAGGGCGTTACGCAGCCGGTTTTCCCTGGCCACCATGCTCACCAACTCGATCTCCGCTCCAGCCAGGTCAATGGTGGCCGGCACGCAGAAGAGCCTCTCGCTGTGCGGGCTCTGCCGGATGGCCGCCTGCAGGGGGATCTCTCCGAGTAGCACCTCGTAGGACGACGGCGTCCCCGAGTGGCGGTCCGAGATGCCCAGCGCCGTGCTTGCATTGCCCTGCGGGTCCAGGTCGATGACCAATGTCTTCAGGCCCTGCACCGCAAGGGCGGCGGCCATATTGACCGCGGTGGTCGTCTTGCCCACGCCGCCCTTCTGATTGGCCACGGTGAACACCCGGCGCCGGGCCGGCCGGGGCAACTGGCCGGTGGTGTGCAGCACCTGCATCGCGCGTTCGGCAGCAGCGCCGATCGGCGTATCGATGTCGCTCCCGCCGGCCCATGTTTCACGTGAAACCGGCAAAGCCGGCTCGGGTCCGCTCATGGTCCTCTCCTGTCCGCCAAGCGTTGCCGGCGTCGTCGCTCCCCCGCGCGCGCCGGCGAGATCCGTTCACTTCGGCTCGCGACCACGACGGTGGTGGGTGGATCCAGATAGCCCACTCCGCATCTCACCACCCGCACCCCCGTAGCACCTAACGCCGTCATGGCCTGGAGGCACTCGGCAACTTCACTGTTGGCGCGGTCCCCCTTGAGGGCCAACATCCGACCACCCGGACGGAGCAGGGGGAGGCTCCAGCGGGTCAGCTTCTCCAGGCTCGCGACCGCGCGGGACGTCGCCGCATCCGCTTCCCCGGCAGCCTCGCGGACTGCCGGGTCCTCCGCCCGGCCTCGGATGACGGCGGCCGTGATTCCGAGTTCGCTCGTCACCATCTCCAGAAACTCGGTCCGTCGCAGCATCGGCTCCACCAGTGTCACCCGGAGATCGGGTCGGGCGATGGCCAGCGGAAGCCCGGGTAACCCCGCGCCGCTGCCGATGTCGACGACGGTCTCATTCGACTCGAGCAACTCCCCGACCGCCGCGCTGTTGAGGATATGGCGTTCCCATAGCCGATCGAGTTCGCGTGGACCAATGAGTCCGCGCTCTACGCCCGGACCGGCGAGCAGCTCCGCGTAGCGTTGCGCCACCCGCATCCGGCTTCCGAACACCTCTGCCGCGGCCTCGGGTGGCGGCGGCGCGATGGTGTGTTTCACGTGAAACATCCCTCCGCCGCCATGGAACTACACCGCTGTCACTTGTGGGTTCAGTCCTTGAGTACAACGACGCGGCGCGCGGGCTCCACGCCTTCGCTCTCGCTGTGCACCCCGGCCACTGCCGCCACCGCGTCGTGCACGATCTTGCGCTCGAAGGGTGTCATGGGCGCGAGCTCCTCGCGCTCCCCGGTCTCCGCCACCCGCCGGGCCACCTTGTCCCCCAGCGCGGTCAGCTCCTCCCGGCGACGTCCCCGCCAGTTGGCGACGTCGAGCATCAGCCGGCTCCGCTCACCGGTCTTCTGATGTACTGCCAGCCGGGTCAGCTCCTGGAGTGCGTCGAGGACCTCGCCCCGACGGCCAACCAGCTTGGTGAGGTCCTCTCCCCCGTCAATGCTGACGATGGCGCGGTCGCCCTCGACGTCAAGATCGATGTCCCCGTCGAAGTCCAGCACGTCCAGCAGTTCCTCGAGGTAGTCGCCGGCGATCTCGCCCTCGGCCACCAGGCGATCCTCCGGGTCGGCCGCCTTGGCCGCCGGGGCGGAACTCTGCTCCTCGGTCTCGGTCACATCAGTCTCGGTCACATCAGTCTCAGTCATAGTCGGTCTCTCCCTCTCCAGCCGGAATTATCCGGTCAGCGCTTGCGTTTCTTCGTTTTGCTGCCGGGCCGCGGTGTCCGGTTCGCGGACTGGTTGCGGGCGGCGATCGGCTTGGTCGGCTGCTGTGCTGCGGCATCGGGTGCGGCATCGGTCGCCGAGTCCTCGGCAGTTTCGCCGTCGGCCTCCGGCGCCGCGGCGGCACCGTTGTCGGACTTCCGCACCTTCGGTTTGGCGCCGGGAGCAGGGGCGTTGGACGAGCGGCGGGCCAGCGCCTCGTCCTTCTTGGCCTCTTCCTCTTTCTCGATCTTGCCGAATACGAGATGCTGCTGACCGAAGGTCCAGATGTTGTTCGAGACCCAGTAGATGATGATGGCGATGGGCAGGAACGGCCCGCCGACCACGACGCCGAGCGGAAACACATAGAGCGCCAGTTTGTTCATCAGCGCGGTTTGGGGGTTGGCCGCTGCCTCCGGACTCTGCCGGGCAATGGACGCACGGCTGTTGAAGTAGGTCGCGATCCCGGCCAGGATCATCAACGGCACCGACACCGCCGCGACCGCCGGCCGGCTGAATTCGGTGTAGGCCGCCAACCCGTGCTGCTGCGTGATCGCCGCCCCGATCGGCGCACCGAACAGATTCGCGTCGAGGAAGTGGCCGACATCGGCCGCATTGAAGAAGTAGTTGCCTAGTGAACGATTTTCCTCGACGGACAGGCCGAGGCGCCCGAAGCCGGTCTGGGTCCGGTTGAAAGACATCAGCACGTGGTAGAGACCGAGGAACACCGGGATCTGCGCGAGCATGGGCAAGCACCCCAGCACCGGGTTGAAGCCGTGCTCGCGCTGCAACTTCTGCATCTCCAGGGCCATCCGCTGGCGGTCCTTGCCGTACTTCTTCTGCAGCGCCTTGATCTGTGGCTGCAATTCCTGCATCTGCCGGGTGGTCCGGATCTGTCGCACGAACGGCTTGTAGAGCAGGGCGCGCAGTGTGAAGACCAGGAACATCACCGTGAGCGCCCAGGCGAAGAAGTTGTTCGGCCCCAGCAACAGGGCAAACAATTTGTACCAGAGCCACATGATCCCCGACACCGGGTAGTAGATGTAATCGAGGCTCAACCAGTTAAACGACATTGGCACTCCTGAGCTGCGGTCCCGTGTTCTGGGATGCCACGGGCCGTTGCGGTATCGGGTCCCATCCGCCGGGGTGCCACGGCCCGCACCGCGCCAGTCGGGCAATGGTCATCCAGCCGCCGCGCACAAGCCCGTATTCGGTGAGCGCATCGACGGCGTACTGGCTGCAGGTGGGTGTGAACCGGCACGAGGCCGGCCTCAGGGGCGAGATCATGTGCCGATACACCTCGATCACCCGGACGGCGGCGCGAACCAGTGGGTTCACCGGTCGCCACCGCCCATCACGGACAGAGCGCGGCGAACGGCGGCGGTGATCTCCTGCTCCAAACGGGCTGACATCGCGTAACGGCTGCTGGGCAGCGCCCGGATTACCAGCATATCCGCCGGATCCAGGTCGGTGATCGCCGTGCGGGCGGCGTGCCGGAGCCGCCGCGCAACGCGGTGGCGGTCCACGGCATTCCCGACCGCCTTGCTGACGATGAACCCGACCCGTGGGCCGTCGGCGATCCCGGCTTCATGTCGGGCATGGATGACGAGGTCGGGCTGCGTGACCCGAATGCCCTGCTTGACGGTGGCGCTGAACTCCGCTGAACGCGTCATCCGATATCGCGCCGACAGCACGTTGAGGACCGCGGATCAAGCAGACAGCGAGCGGCGGCCTTTGCGGCGCCGCCCGGACACGATGGCGCGGCCGGCCCGGGTACGCATGCGCAACCGGAAACCGTGAACGCGTGCCCGTCGGCGGTTGTTCGGCTGGAAGGTGCGCTTGCCCTTGGCCACGGCTGTCTCTCCTCGTCATGTCCCACAGAACTCGGCCGCATTCGGCGGCGTTGTCCTAGTCAAGCTTCGCCCGTAACCGGCGCGGCCCCGGAGGACTCCGGTCGCTGCCGTATCGCCAACGTGCGGGCGACTGTTCGAGGGTACTTAGCTCACTTGCGCAGGTCAAACCGCACTCGATGTGGCCGGTGGGAGCGATGGTTTTCGGCTTTGGCTGTTCGGTTGGCACACACGGCGAAACCTGTTAACTTCTGGCGGAACGCTAAGACCGAAAAGACCGATTGTCCACTTCCGCGAACACAGCGAATGCCCCGTGGTTATGCTGCGAGCCGAGCACGAATTCCGCTGTACACAACTGTGGATAACTATGTGGACAGTTGCTCGTAGTGCCGCTTCTAGCAGGTAGGGGGTTCATCGGTGAGCGATGGCCCCGGTTCCGACTTCGCCACGGTGTGGAGTTCGGTGGTTTCCGAACTCAACGGCGAGGCCGACACCCTCACCGACCCCGCCTTTCCCGCCGAGAACCCGCTTACTCCCCAGCAGCGTGCCTGGCTGAAGCTGGTACGGCCGCTGACGATTGCCGAGGGATTCGCCCTGCTGTCGGTGCCCAGCCCCTTCGTCCAGAACGAAATCGAACGGCACCTCCGAACACCGATCATCGACGCGCTCAGCAGGCACCTGGGTGAGCGGGTGGAACTGGGCGTGCGTATCGAGCCCACGGACGGTGCAGCGGACGACGACCTCGCGGCCGGCGAACTTGACGAGGTCGACGAGGATCGCGAAGCCCTGGCCAGCGCGCATGAGACCTGGCCCAGCTACTTCATGGAGCGGCCTCGCAACTCCTCGGATGAGGACGCCGCCGAAACCAGCCTCAACCGGCGCTACACCTTCGATACCTTCATCATCGGCTCCTCGAACCGGTTCGCCCACGCGGCCGCCCTCGCCATCGCGGAGGCACCCGCCCGGGCGTACAACCCCCTGTTCATCTGGGGTGAATCGGGGCTGGGAAAGACTCATCTGCTGCACGCTGCCGGCAACTACGCCCAGCGGCTTTTCCCGGGAATGCGCGTGAAGTACGTGTCCACCGAGGAATTCACGAACGACTTCATCAACTCGCTGCGTGACGATCGCCGGGTCGCCTTCAAGAAGAGCTATCGCGATATCGATGTCCTCCTGGTCGATGACATCCAGTTCATCGAGGGCAAGGAAGGCATTCAGGAGGAGTTCTTCCACACCTTCAACACCCTGCACAACGCCAACAAGCAGATCGTCATCTCCTCCGATAGGCCGCCGAAACAACTGGCGACCCTCGAAGACCGACTTCGGACGCGGTTCGAGTGGGGACTGATCACCGATGTGCAGCCCCCTGAACTCGAGACCCGCATCGCTATCTTGCGTAAGAAGGCGCAGATGGAGCGGCTGGACGTCCCCGATGACGTACTGGAATTGATCGCCTCGAGCATCGAACGCAATATCCGCGAGCTGGAGGGCGCACTGATCCGCGTCACGGCCTTCGCCTCGCTGAACAGAACCCCCATCGACACCGCTCTCGCCGAGATCGTGCTCCGCGACCTTATTGCCGACGCCGGCACCATGCAGATCAGCGCGGGAATGATCATGGCAGCCACAGCCGAGTATTTCGACACCGCGGTCGAGGAGCTGCGCGGTCCCGGGAAGACTCGTGCGCTGGCCCAATCCCGGCAGATCGCGATGTACCTATGCCGGGAATTAACGGATTTGTCACTACCAAAGATCGGCC
Source organism: Mycobacterium sp. (assembly GCA_021413425.1). Taxonomy (GTDB): domain Bacteria; phylum Actinomycetota; class Actinomycetes; order Mycobacteriales; family Mycobacteriaceae; genus Mycobacterium. Next base: position 9,336 of record JAIOQK010000189.1, on the reverse strand, counting down.
AGGCGTTCGGCCGCGATCACACGACGGTGATGTACGCGCAGAAGAAAATCCTCAACGAAATGGCGTCCCGGCGGGAAGTCTTCGATCACGTCAAAGAGCTCACCACCCGGATCCGCCAGCGTTCGAAGCGCTGAGTTTCAGATCTGCGACACCTCGCCACGCGATTCCACTGCAAAAAACTTTAGGCCCACATGCACCACCCGCCACATGCGTGGGTTGTTAATCAGGTGTGGACTAGTCGGGGGTCAACCGCCCTCAACTTGGAGGGACACCGCACAACCTGCCGTCTGTCCACAGCAGCACAGCCGGCCGACCACATCCATCCACAAACCATCCACAACACCAGGGTGCCCACCAGCAGGCCCGGAACACACTTGTCCACAGCTTCAACAGCGCCTACTACTACTGCTTGTAAGTATCTAAATGATTCTCTTTAGAAGACCACCCTGGGGAACAACAGCCGAGAACCGCCCACCGGCGTCCGCGTACCTATCCCTGTCACCCTGCTTGAATACCTTTCAAGATGTTGGCAGACGCTCTACGGTTGGTCATCGGAGCGCCGTGGCGGTGGCGATGACCCAGGCGTTGCTCGGCGCGATGAAGGGATTTGATGGATGTGGTGACCACGACGGTGGGCTCCGACTTGAGATTTCGGCTGGTGCGCGAGGACTTCGCCGACGCAGTTGCCTGGGTGGCCCGCAGCCTGCCGACGCGGCCGACGGTGCCCGTGCTGGCCGGCGTCCTGATCACCGGCACCGATGAGGGTTTGACGATTGCCGGTTTCGACTATGACGTGTCGGCTCAAGTCGTGGTTCCGGCTGAGATCGCTTCCGCGGGAACGGTTCTGGTATCTGGGCGGCTGCTCTCAGAGATCACCCGGGCGCTGCCGGCCAAGCCGGTAGAGGTCAGCGTCGAGGGGACTCGTGTCCTTCTGACCTGCGGCAGCTCGAAATTCTCACTGCCTGCGATGCCGGTCGAGGATTATCCGGTGTTGCCGTCACTGCCCGATGAGACGGGCGTGTTATCCGCCGATGTGTTCGGTGAGGCGGTCAGTCAGGTTGCGGTGGCCGCCGGACGCGATGACACCCTGCCCATGCTGACCGGGATCCGGGTGGAGATCTCCGGTGATCGCATTGTGCTCGCCGCAACCGACCGGTTCCGGCTGGCGGTTCGCGAACTCACATGGTCGACCGCCAACCCGGGTGTGGAAGCCGCGGTTTTGGTTCCCGCGCGCACACTCGCCGAGGCGGCCAAAGCCGTGACGCCGGGCACCGATGTGCACCTGGCGCTCGGCACCGGCTCAGCGGTGGGCGAGGAGCGGCTGCTGGGGATTCGCAGTTCCGGCAAGCGCAGCACCACCCGGCTGCTGGACACCGAATTCCCGAAATTCCGGCAGCTGCTACCCGCTGAGCACACCGCGCTGGCGACGGTGGGTGTCGCCGAGCTCAGCGAGGCCATCAAACGCATGGCACTGGTCGCCGACCGGGGTGCTCAGGTCCGGATGGAGTTCACCGACGGTTTGCTGCACCTTTCCGCCGGGGCGGACGGGGTGGGACTTGCCGAGGAGGACCTCGAGGTGGATTTCGCCGGCGAGCCGCTGACGATCGCCTTCAACCCGACCTACCTGACCGACGGCCTTGCCTCCCTGCACAGTGACCGCGTCACGTTCGGATTCACCACCGCCAGCAAGCCGGCGGTCCTGCGCCCGGCTCCGGACGACGGAGGGCCCAGCGGCCCCGGTCCTTTCCCCGCCATGAGCACCGAATATGTCTATTTGCTGATGCCGGTACGCCTGCCGGGCTGACCGGCGCACATCGAATCCCGAGGAAGGCGCGCACATGCAACTTGGTCTGGTGGGCCTGGGCAAAATGGGATTCAACATGCGTGAGCGGTTGCGCGAGGGTGGTCATGAGGTGATCGGCTACGACCCGCGCCCGGACGTCTCGGACGTCGCCACACTGGCCGATCTGGCCGGGGCACTCGCCGCACCGCGGGCGGTATGGGTCATGGTGCCCTCGGGACCGATCACCAACGAAACCATCGTCGCGCTTGCCGAGGTCCTCGAGCCGGGAGATTTGGTCATCGACGGTGGCAACTCCCGCTATACCGAAGATGCCCCGCACGCCGAACTGCTCGGTAAGCGCGGGGTCGGCTTCGTCGACGCCGGGGTGTCCGGTGGGATCTGGGGCCTCACCGAAGGCTATGGGCTCATGGTCGGCGGCAGTGCGGAGGACATCGCGCGGCTGATGCCGATCTTTGACACCCTGCGTCCGGCGGGCGATCCCGCCGACGGCTTCGTACACGCGGGACCGGTAGGCGCCGGCCACTACGCCAAGATGGTGCACAACGGTATCGAGTACGGGCTGATGATGGCCTATGCCGAGGGCTATGAGTTACTGGCCGCCGAGCCCCTCATCACCGACACCCAGGCCGTCATCCAGGCCTGGACCAACGGCACCGTGGTCCGCTCCTGGTTACAGCAGCTTCTGGCCAAAGCACTCAAGGAAGATCCCGGCTTCGTCGATATCTCCGACTACACCGAGGATTCCGGCGAAGGCCGGTGGACGGTGGAGGAGGCGATACACCATCGGGTGCCGACACCGGTGATCGCAGCGTCGCTGTTCGCCCGGTTCGCGTCCCGCCAAGAGCAGTCGCCGACCATGAAGGCGGTGGCCGCCCTGCGCAACCAATTCGGCGGCCACGCGGTCAAACGCATCCCGCTCTCCGGCTGAACACGCGCCGCCATGTATGTCCGCCACCTGGGATTGCGGGACTTCCGATCCTGGACCGATGTCGATGTGGAGCTGAGCCCCGGACGGACCGTCTTCGTCGGATCGAACGGGAACGGGAAGACGAACCTCATCGAGGCACTCTGGTACTGCGCCACGCTGGGATCCCATCGCGTAGGCACCGATGCCCCGCTGATTCGCGCCGGTGCGGAGCGCGCCGCCATCTCCACCATCGTGGTCAACGAGGGCCGAGAGCTGGCCGTCGACATCGAGATCACGGCAGGGCGGGCGAACAAGGGTCGGCTGAACCGCTCGCCGGTGCGCAGCACGCGTGAGGTGCTCGGTGCAGTACGGGCGGTGCTGTTCGCACCGGAGGATCTGGCCTTGGTCCGGGGCGACCCCGGTGAGCGCCGCCGCTACCTTGATGAATTGGCCACCGTGCGGCGTCCGGCGGTCGCGGGCATACGAGCTGACTACGACAAGGTGCTCAAACAGCGAACAGCGCTGCTCAAGTCCGCCTCCGGCTCCCGGTTGCGCTCCGACCCCGCCGCGCTGGAGACCCTCGATGTCTGGGATGGCCACCTAGCCGCGCACGGAGCGCAACTGATGGCGGCCCGGCTCGACCTGGTCAACCAACTGGCCCCGGAAGTCGAGAAGGCCTACCAGCTGCTAGCCCCGGCGTCTCGGCCGGCCGCGATCGGTTACCGGAGCACGATCGACCTGGCCGACCAGCAGACGGGGGGCGGGGTGGAGTTCCTGGAGGCGGCCCTGCTCGAAGCCTGTGCGCGCCGGCGGGCGGCCGAGCTGGATCGCGGGATGTGCCTGGTCGGTCCGCACCGCGACGACCTTGAGTTGCGGCTCGGAGATCAGCCGGCCAAGGGGTTCGCGAGCCACGGCGAGTCGTGGTCGATGGCACTGGCGCTGCGGCTGGCCGCCTATGAACTGCTGCGCACTGAGGGCAGCGAGCCGATCCTGATTCTCGACGACGTCTTCGCCGAATTGGACACCTCCCGGCGGCGTGCCCTGGCCGCCGTCGCGACGGCCGCCGAGCAGGTGCTCATCACCGCTGCGGTGGACGAGGACATCCCGCCCGATTGGGATGCCACCCGCATCGCGGTGACCATGACCGACGGCGAGAGCGGCAGACAGTCGGGGGTACAGCGGTGACGGGTCCCGAGGAGCCCGACGAGGGCCCACCCGAGCACCTCAACGCGATAGCCGGCATGGACCTGGTCCGGCGCGCCCTGGAAGAGGCCCGGGCTGTGGCCCGCGAGCAGGGCAAGGAGGTCGGCAAGGGGCGCCGGTCCCCCGCAGCCAGACGGGCCGCGCCGCGGGGCAGCCGGCGCAGATGGTCCGGCCCCGCCCCCGACGCCCGCGACCCCCAGCCGCTCGGCCGGGCCGCCGGCGAGCTGGCCAAGACCCGCGGCTGGTCCCCCAGGGTTGCCGAGGGATCGGTGTTCGCCCGGTGGGGCGAGGTCGTCGGCGACCAGATCGCGGCTCACGCGACCCCGACGGCGTTGCGCGACGGCGTGCTGCACGTCTCGGCGGAGTCCACCGCGTGGGCCACCCAGCTGAGGATGGTGCAGAAACAACTACTCGCCACAATCGCCGCCGCGGTCGGGGACAAGGTGGTGACCTCTCTGCGGATCACCGGACCGACGGCCCCGTCCTGGCGTAAGGGACCGCGCCACATCCCCGGCCGAGGACCCCGCGATACCTACGGCTAATACCCCGTTATCACAGTGGCCTCACAGCCACCAGAACGCCGGCCACGGGCGTGTCGGCCGTCAAGTGGCTTCCGCAATCGAGATATCGTCCGCACGGCCCAAATAGGTGTGCAGAAACGCTGCCGCAGAATCGGTCCTGTCCCCCCTTCCCGGTAGACTGGAGATACGACGTCTGCACGGCCTTGGCCGTGTGCCTGCGAATTCAAGGAGACCTTCCCGCCCGTGGCTGCCCCGAAGAAGAAAAAAGACGAAGGTTACGGCGCGGATTCCATCAAGATCCTCGAGGGTCTCGAGGCGGTTCGTAAACGGCCCGGCATGTATATCGGTTCGACCGGTGAGCGGGGTCTGCATCACCTCATCTGGGAGGTCGTTGACAACGCCGTCGATGAGGCGATGGCCGGCTACGCCTCCCAGGTCGATGTTCGACTGCTGGATGACGGTGGCGTCGAGGTGTGCGACGACGGCCGCGGCATCCCGGTCGCGATGCACGACTCCGGCATTCCGACCGTGGACGTGGTGATGACCGTCCTGCACGCGGGCGGCAAGTTCGAATCAGACGCCTACCAGGTCTCCGGCGGTCTACACGGTGTGGGCGTTTCCGTGGTCAATGCCCTGTCAACGCGGATCGAGGTCGATATCTGCCGTGACGGCCACGAATGGTTCCAGACCTATGACCACTCGGTGCCCGGCAACCTCAAACAGGGTGAGACCACCAAGAAGACTGGAACAACGCTGCGATTCTGGGCTGACCCGGCGGTCTTTGAGACCACCAACTACGACTTCGAGACGGTCGCCCGCCGGCTGCAGGAGATGGCGTTCCTCAACAAGGGCCTGACCATCAACCTCACCGACGAACGGGTGACACCGGAAGAGGTCGTCGACGAGGTCGTCAGCGATATCGCGGCCGCGCCGAAGTCGGCCGAGGAGATCGCCGCCGAGCAGGCGGCGCCCCGGCAGAAGGTCAAGAACCGCACCTTCTGCTATCCCGGAGGTCTGGTCGATTTCGTCAAGCACATCAATCGCACCAAGTCCCCCATCCATTCCAGCGTCGTCGACTTCTCCGGCAAGGGTGAGGGCCACGAGGTTGAGGTCGCGATGCAGTGGAACGCAGGCTATTCCGAGTCGGTGCACACCTTCGCCAACACCATCAACACCCATGAGGGCGGCACCCACGAAGAGGGCTTCCGCGCAGCGCTGACCTCGGTGGTCAACAAGTACGCCAAGGACAAGAAGATCCTCAAGGAGAAGGACACAAACCTCACCGGCGATGACATCCGCGAGGGTTTGGCCGCGGTCATCTCGGTCAAGGTCGGCGAACCGCAGTTCGAGGGACAGACCAAGACCAAACTCGGTAACACCGAGGTCAAGTCCTTCGTGCAGAAGATCTGCAACGAGCAGCTCAACCACTGGTTCGAATCGAACCCGACGGACGCAAAAATCGTTGTGAACAAGGCGGTCCAATCGGCTCAGGCTCGCATGGCGGCGCGCAAGGCCCGCGAGTTGGTGCGCCGCAAGAGCGCCACGGACATCGGCGGGCTTCCCGGCAAGCTGGCCGACTGTCGTTCCACCGACCCGAAGCTGTCGGAACTGTATGTGGTGGAGGGTGATTCGGCAGGCGGATCCGCCAAGAGCGGCCGCGACTCGATGTTCCAGGCGATCCTGCCGTTGCGCGGGAAGATCATCAACGTCGAGAAGGCCCGCATCGACCGCGTGCTGAAGAACACCGAAGTCCAGGCGATCATCACCGCGCTCGGGACCGGTATCCACGACGAGTTCGATATCACGAAGCTGCGCTACCACAAGGTGGTGCTGATGGCTGACGCTGACATCGACGGCCAGCACATCACCACGCTCCTGCTCACCCTGCTGTTCAGGTTTATGCGACCGCTGATCGAGAGCGGTCACGTTTACCTCGCCCAGCCACCGCTTTACAAGCTCAAGTGGCAGCGCAGCGAGCACGAATTCGTCTACACCGACCGCGAGCGCGACGCCGTACTGGAGGCGGGCCTGAAGGCCGGCAAGAAGATCAACAAGGATGACGGCATCCAGCGTTACAAGGGTCTCGGCGAGATGGACGCCAAGGAGTTGTGGGAGACCACCATGGACCCCGCCGCCCGGCTGCTTCGCCAGATCACCCTCGATGATGCCGCCGCCGCCGACGAGCTGTTCTCGATCCTGATGGGCGAGGACGTCGAAGCCCGCCGCAGCTTCATTACCCGCAACGCGAAAGACGTTCGTTTCCTTGACGTTTAGCACCAAACACCACACTTAAGATCCGGCACGCTCGCTACAAGAGGACCAGATGACTGACACCACGTTGCCGCCCGACGGACCTCCTGCAGACCGGGTCGAACCGGTCGACATCCAGCAGGAGATGCAGAACAGCTACATCGACTATGCGATGAGCGTGATCGTCGGACGTGCGCTGCCCGAGGTTCGCGACGGCCTCAAGCCGGTACACCGCCGAGTGCTCTACGCGATGTACGACTCCGGTTTCCGGCCGGACCGCAGCCACGCCAAGTCGGCGCGTTCGGTTGCCGAGACGATGGGTAACTACCACCCGCACGGCGACTCCTCGATCTACGACACCCTGGTCCGGATGGCCCAGCCGTGGTCGCTGCGCTACCCGTTGGTCGACGGGCAGGGCAACTTCGGGTCTCCGGGTAATGATCCCCCGGCCGCGATGAGGTACACAGAGGCTCGCCTCACCCCGCTGGCGATGGAAATGCTCCGCGAAATCGACGAGGAGACAGTCGATTTCATCCCCAACTACGACGGCCGGGTTCAGGAGCCCACCGTTCTGCCGAGCCGGTTTCCCAACCTGCTCGCCAACGGGTCCGGCGGTATCGCCGTCGGCATGGCCACCAATATCCCGCCGCACAACCTGCGCGAGTTGGCAGAAGCGGTCTACTGGTGCCTGGAGAACTATGAGGCCGACGAGGAGACCACGCTGGCGGCGATGATCGAGCGCATCAAGGGGCCGGACTTCCCGACCGCCGGCCTGATCGTCGGCACCTCCGGTGTCATCGACGCCTACACCACCGGCCGCGGCTCGGTCCGGATGCGTGGCGTTGTGGAGATCGAGGAAGACTCCCGAGGGCGCACCGGCATCGTCATCACCGAGTTGCCGTATCAGGTCAACCACGACAACTTCATCACTTCAATCGCCGACCAGGTGCGCGACGGGAAGCTCGCCGGCATCTCCAATATCGAAGACCAGTCCAGCGACCGGGTCGGCCTGCGCATCGTCGTGGAGATCAAACGCGACGCCGTGGCCAAGGTGGTGCTGAACAACCTCTATAAGCACACCCAGTTGCAGACGAGCTTCGGCGCCAACATGCTCTCGATCGTCGACGGTGTGCCGCGCACTCTGCGGTTGGACCAGATGATCCGCTACTACGTGGAGCATCAACTCGACGTGATCGTGCGGCGGACCACCTACCGGCTCCGCAAGGCCAACGAACGGGCCCACATCCTGCGCGGTTTGGTCAAGGCGCTCGACGCTCTCGACGAAGTGATCGCACTCATCCGCCGTTCCGACACCGTCGACACCGCCCGACAGGGCCTGATCGACCTGCTCGACGTCGACGACATCCAGGCCCAGGCCATCCTGGATATGCAGCTGCGCCGGCTGGCTGCGCTGGAACGTCAGAAGATCGTCGACCAACTGGCTGAGATCGAGACCGAGATCGCCGACCTCGAGGACATCCTGGCCAAGCCGGAGCGTCAGCGCACCATCGTTCGCGACGAGCTCGCCGAGATCGTCGAGAAGCACGGCGACGATCGGCGCACCCGGATCGTGGGCTCAGAGGGCGAGGTGTCCGATGAGGACCTGATCGCCCGCGAGGAGGTCGTCGTCACGATCACCGAGACCGGTTACGCCAAACGCACCAAGACCGACCTGTACCGCAGCCAGAAGCGAGGCGGCAAGGGTGTGCAGGGCGCCGCCCTCAAGCAGGACGACATCGTGCGGCACTTCTTTGTCTGTTCCACCCACGACTGGATCCTGTTCTTCACCACGCAGGGCCGGGTGTATCGGGCCAAGGCCTACGACCTCCCCGAGGCGCTGCGGGCGGCGCGCGGTCAGCACGTCGCAAACCTGCTGGCCTTCCAGCCGGAGGAGCGCATCGCGCAGGTCATTCAGATCAAGAGTTATGAGGACGCCCCGTACCTGGTGCTGGCGACCCGCAATGGTCTGGTGAAGAAAACGAAGCTCACCGATTTCGACTCCAACCGCTCCGGCGGCATCGTGGCGGTCAACCTGCGCGACGGCGACGAACTGGTCGGCGCCGTGCTGTGCTCAGCCGATGACGACCTGCTGCTGGTGTCGGCGAAGGGCCAGTCGATCCGGTTCTCCGCCACAGATGAGGCACTGCGGCCGATGGGCCGGGCCACCTCGGGCGTACAGGGCATGCGGTTCAACACCGACGACGAGCTGTTGTCACTCAACGTCGTCCGCGAAGGCACCTACCTGCTGGTTGCCACCTCCGGCGGCTACTCCAAGCGCACTGCGATCGACGAATACAGCGCCCAGGGCCGTGGCGGGAAGGGCATCCTGACCATCCAGTATGACCCGCGCCGTGGCAGTCTGGTGGGCGCCGTGGTGGTCGACGAGGACACCGAGCTTTACGCGATCACCTCCGGGGGCGGGGTGATCCGCACCGCGGCACGTCAGGTTCGTAAGGCCGGACGCCAGACAAAGGGCGTTCGCTTGATGAACCTGGGCGGGGACGACACACTGTTAGCCATTGCCCGCAACCCGGAGGGCGACTCGGAGGAACCGGACGCCGAGGCAGACGCATAAGGCCACGGGTCAGGAGCTAAGGAGTGGTGGTGAGCTCACCGAACGAGCCGGGCCAGCCCGGATGGGGCGATCGCCC
>JAIOQK010000188.1 GCA_021413425.1 Mycobacterium sp. | reverse complement strand
TGATCCGCGTGGTCACCATCGCACCGGGCCTGTTCGACACCCCGCTGCTGGCGGGCCTGCCCGAGCCGGCCAAGGCCTCCCTCGGCGCGCAGGTGCCGCACCCGTCGCGGCTGGGCAAGCCGAGCGAGTACGGAGCTCTGGCGGTGCACATCGTCGAGAACCCGATGATCAACGGCGAAGTGATCCGCCTCGACGGTGCGATCCGCATGGCTCCGCGGTAAGGGGAACGCAATGGCTATCGCGACCAAGTTCACCGAGACCTTCGGCATCGAGCACCCGATCGCACAGGGCGGCATGCAGTGGGTGGGCCGCGCGGAACTCGTTGCCGCCGTTGCCAATGCGGGTGCATTGGGCTTCCTGACCGCGCTCACCCAGCCGACCCCGGCCGACCTCGCTCGCGAGATCGACAAGACCCGCGAGCTCACCGACAAGCCGTTCGGGGTGAACCTGACGATCCTGCCGGCGATCAACCCCCCGCCGTATGACGAGTACCGCCAGGTCATCGTCGACGCCGGCATCAAGATCGTCGAGACGGCCGGTTCCAACCCCGCCCCGCACCTGCCGATGTTTCACGACAACGGCATCAAGGTGCTGCACAAGTGCACTTCGGTGCGGCACGCCATCAAGGCGCAGAGCCTGGGAGTGGACGGCATCAGCATCGACGGGTTCGAATGCGCCGGTCACCCCGGTGAGGACGATATTCCCGGACTGGTGCTGATCCCGGCAGCCGCGGAGAAGATCGAGATCCCGATGATCGCCTCCGGCGGGTTCGGTGACGCCCGCGGTCTGGTGGCCGCCCTGGCGCTGGGCGCCGACGGCATCAATATGGGCACCCGGTTCATGTGCACCGTCGAGTCCTGCATCCATGACAACGTCAAGCAGGCCATCGTCGAGGGCGATGAGCGTGGCACCGAGCTGATCTTCCGCACCCTGCACAACACCGCCCGGGTGGCCAGTAACACGGTCTCGCGCGAAGTGGTGGAGATCCTGGCCGGCGGCGGTCAGTTCGACGCGGTCAAGGACCTGGTGTCCGGTTCACGTGGCCGGAAGGTGTTCGACGACGGCGATCTGGAGGCCGGCATCTGGTCGGTGGGCACCGTGATGGGCCTGATCCACGACGTCCCCACCTGCGGTGAACTGGTGAGCCGGATCGTCAGCGAGGCCGAGCAGATCATCACCGGCCGACTGTCCGGGATGGTGACCCCGCATCTGACCCCCGCGAAATCGACCTCAGGGTCGTGATCGGCGTGCGGATCACGACCCTGACGTCGGTCTGGGGCAAAAAAGTGCCCGCCTGAGAACAGGCGGGCACCGAATGTGACTCTGGGGCGGATCGACGGCGCGGCAGTGCCGGCGTCAAGCCGAAAGGGGCCTGGTGTCAGGCCACGTCGGAGAACTGCTCGGAGGTGTCACCCTCGACCAGAACGTCGCCGTGATACAGGGCGTCGAAGTCAACCTTGATGACATCAGCGCTGGTGTCGTCGATCCACATGACTCTGAGCGTAAGAGTCACTATTAAGGATTCATTGAGTCACGTTTCGGAAAATGGTGGCAATTCTTACCGCGGAATTACCGGGGCAAGATCGGTTTGACCCGGCCTGCAGACCCGACGACACTGGTCAGCGACTTAAGTTAGCCAGATGAGGGTCGTGACGGGGAAGGAAGGCCGCTGTGCTGCGCGAAATCGCGACCCTGGCCATTCGCTGGCCGCGGCGGATCTTGGCGATCGCCGCGCTCCTCATGGTGGCCACTGGAATTTTCGGGGCGTCAATAGCAAATCATCTTTCGGCCGGCGGATTTCAGGACCCTAATTCCGAATCCGCGCAGGCCGCGCGACTGTTGATGGAGAAATTCGGCCAGAGCGATCAGTCGCTGCTGATCACGGTCACCGATCCGGCGGGTGCCACCAGCGCAGGCGCCACCGCCGCCGGCGCCGAAATCGTCGGCCGGCTCGATGCCTCTCCATACGTGCTGAGCGTGACCTCCCCGTGGACCTCCCCGCCATCGGCCGCCGCCGAGCTGCTCAGCACCGACGGCAGTACCGGTCTGATCGTGGCGACCATGGCAGGTGGCGAGGACAAGGCCCAGGACTACGCCTCGGAGCTGGTCACCCCGGTGGTGGGCGAGCGCGACGGCCTGAGCATCAAAGCCGGCGGCACCGCGATGATCTACAAGCAGATCAATCAGCAGACCATGCGGGATCTGATCCGGATGGAATCCATCGCGATCCCGTTGACCTTCCTGGTGCTGGTCTGGGTCTTCGGAGGTCTGATCGCCGCGGCACTACCGCTGCTGGTCGGCCTGATGGCGATCCTCGGGGCGATGTCGGTGCTGCGGCTGTTCACCTTCTTCACCGAGGTCTCCATCTTCGCGCTCAATATCACCACCGCACTCGGGCTGGCGCTGGCCATCGACTACACGCTGCTCATCCTGAGCCGCTACCGCGACGAGACCGCCGGCGGCGCCGACCCGCACACCGCACTGGTGCGCACCATGTGCACCGCCGGGCGCACCGTGTTGTTCTCCGCTGTCACGGTGGCGTTGTCGCTGTCGGCGCTGCTGCTGTTCCCGATGTACTTCCTGCGGTCATTCGCCTACTCCGGGATCGCCACAGTGGCCTTCGCCGCCGCGGCGGCCGTCCTGGTGACCCCTGCGGCGATCGCCGTGCTGGGCCCGCGCATCGACAAGTGGGACATACGCAAGCTGATCCGACGGGTGTTGGGCCGCCCCGAACCGGTGCCCACACCCGTTGATCGCCAGTTCTGGTACCGCTCCACGAAATTCGTCATGCGCCGATCCATTCCGGTGGGCACCGCGATCGTGGCACTGCTGTTGCTGCTCGGGATTCCGTTCCTGCACATCAAGTTCGGCAACCCCGATGACCGGGTGCTGCCGAAGAGCGCCTCGGCCCATCAGGTGGGCGATCAACTGCGCAACGACTTCGCCAGCGACCTCAACACCGGACTCACTGTCGTCATCCCGGACGCCACCGGTGTCGGACCGGCCGAGTTGGACCGCTACGCCGCCGACCTGTCCCGGGTCGGCGACGTCACCGGTGTATCGGCCCCGGGCGGAACCTTCGCGGCCGGCACCAGAGTCGGGCCGCCGTCGGCTCCCACGGCCGTCGCCGACGGCAGCGCGTTCCTATCCATCCGCAGTAGCGCCCCGCTCTACTCGGATGCCTCCAAGATCCAACTGCAACGGCTGCATGCGGTACCCGAACCGGCCGGGCGCGACGTCCTGATGGGCGGTATCGCGCAGACCACGCAGGACATTGTCAGCGTGGTCACGACGCGAATGCCACTGGTGCTGGCGTTGATTGCGGTGATCACCTTCATCCTGCTGTTCCTTCTCACCGGAAGCCTGGTGCTGCCACTCAAGGCCCTCGTGCTCAACGTGCTGTCGCTGTCGGCGGCCTTCGGCGCGCTGGTCTGGATCTTCCAGGATGGCAACCTCGGCGCACTGGGCACGACTCCGACCGGCACCATGGAGGCCAACGTCCCGGTGCTGATGTTCTGCGTCGCGTTCGGCCTCTCGATGGACTACGAGGTGTTCCTGCTCGCGCGCATCCGTGAGTACTGGCTAGCTTCCCCACAGGGCCGGGCCGACAGCGACGAGAGCGTGGCGCTCGGTCTGGCCCGCACCGGACGGGTGGTCACCGCGGCCGCGCTGATCATGTCGATCGCGTTCGCTGCGCTCATCGCCGCTCAGGTGTCGTTCATGCGGATCTTCGGCCTGGGCCTGACGCTGGCCGTCCTGGTCGATGCGACGCTGGTCCGGATGGCGCTGCTGCCGGCTTTCATGCATGTGATGGGCAGGTGGAACTGGTGGGCGCCGCGCCCGCTGACTCGTCTGCATCAGCGGTTCGGTTTCAGCGAGGAGCCCGGCGGACGCGGACCCGCGGGCACCGAGCCGCTGGCTACAGTGGGGAAGTGACCGAGACTGCAGGCGGAAAAACCCTGGACCATCCGTTCTTCGCGCGGATGTGGACGGTGATGTCCGCCCACGAGACCCCGCTACTGCGACGCCTGCGCACCGAGAACCTGGCCGATTTGTCCGGCCGGGTTCTCGAGGTGGGAGCCGGCACCGGCACCAACTTCGTCCACTACCCCGAGACCGTTGAATGCGTAGTCGCCCTGGAACCCGAGACCCGGCTTGCGCCCCTGGCGCGGGAAGCGGCGTCGGCCGCGACGGTGCCCGTCACCGTGATCGAATCCACCATCGAGGCCATGCCGCCGGCCGAGCCGTTCGACGCGGTGGTCTGCTCGCTGGTGCTGTGTTCAGTCGATGATCCCGAAAGCGTTCTGCGGCAACTGAACTCAGTGCTTAAACCTGGCGGGGAGTTACGATTCTTCGAACATGTCGCCAGTCCAGGATGGCGTGGAGCGATGCAGCGCATTGCCGATGCGACGGTGTGGCCGCGGATCGCCGGAAACTGTCATACCCACCGCAACACTGAGCGCGCCATCACCGCTGCGGGGTTCAGCGTCGAGGCCACCCGCCATCAGATGACGTTCCCGGCCTGGGTTCCGATCCCGGTCTCTGAGGTCGCCGTCGGGCGGGCCGTCAAGCGGGGCTAGTCCCCGAGCAGTTCGGGCAACCGCTGTAGCAGTGTGGGCAGCGCCGCTCCGGCTGACTGCTGGATATACGCGGTGGCCGCTTCCGACAGTGGGGTGGGCTCTGGGTTGACCTCGATGACCACCGCACCGCGGGCGAGAGCGACCTCCGGCAGGCCGGCGGCGGGGTATACGACTCCCGAGGTCCCCACCACCACCACGATGTCCGCGCACGTCACCGCCTCGACGGCGGCCTGCCATGGTTCGTCGGGCAACTGCTCGCCGAACCAGACGATGCCCGGGCGGATCAGGCCGCCGCATTCGCACGACGGTGGTGTCTTCTCCAGGACGGGCTCGGCCATGTCCGGCAGCGGCCCGTGGTAGCGGGATCCGCAGGTGTCGCACCAGAACTCAGCGAGGCTGCCGTGCAGGTGATGGACGGTCTTGCTGCCGGCCCGTTCGTGCAGATCGTCGACGTTCTGGGTGATCACCGTGACGTCGGCATAGTCCTGCCATGCCGCCACCGCCCGGTGGCCGTCGTTGGGTGACACCTCCTTGACGAGATGGTGGCGCCACAGGTACCAGGCCCACACCCGTTCCGGGTGTTTCTGCCAGCCGTCGGTGCTGGAGATCTCGTAGGGGTTGTACTGCGCCCACAACCCGGTCTCGTCGTCGCGGAAGGTCGGCACCCCGCTCTCAGCAGAGATGCCCGCCCCGCTGAGCACCGCGATACGCACACGCTCAAGATAGCCGGTCTCGGCGATGGCGGGTCTCGGTGATACTGGGACCCGTGCAGTGGTTGGTGATAGATCCCGATGCGGCCACGCCGCTGTTCGAACAGATGCGTCTGGCGATCATCGACGCGGTTCGTGACGGACGGCTGCCGCCGGGCGACCGGTTGCCCACGGTGCGGGAGTTGGCCGCCGAACTCGGACTGGCGGTCAATACCGTCGCCCGCACCTACCGTGAACTCGAGAGCGCCGGGGTCATCGAGACCCGTGGCCGCCGGGGCACCTTCGTGGCTCGCACCGATCCCACCGACGCGGCGATGGCAGCCGCGGCGCGCGCCTATGCCGAAGCCGCAGCAGCGCTGGGTCTGGGACGCCGGGAGGCGATGCGTTATCTCGAGGCGCACTTCGGCTGAGCCGGATCAGCTCGCCGGTCAGCCGAAATCGAGTAGCGCGTAGACGCCGCGGAACGGCTTCGCCGGTCCGAATTGCCATAACGCGGGGAACACCTTCTCGAAGAACAATCCGCGTCCGGCCGGCATCGGGACGTCGTGGACAGCCCGCAGGCCGGGCATTGTTCCGACCAGGTCACGAAGCTGGGTGATCGACAGGCTGAACGGCATGGGCGGCACCCGATAGCGCCTCGAGGCGCGTATGCCGTTGGGCGCCACCTTCTTGACGATGGTCGGCGGCAGGTCGAAGAACATCTGAGCGCCCCGAAATTGCTTGGCGCACTGGCTGATCAAAGCCATCGCCTCGTCTGGCTGCAGATACATCAGCAGCCCCTCGGCGGTGATGAAGACTCCGTCGTGTTGCTCGATGCGGTCCATCCAGGTGAAGTCCAGCGCGGATTGAGCAAGGTTGGTGATCCGAGGCGACGCCGGCAGTAGTCGCTGGCGCAGTTCGATGACCGGCGGCAGGTCGACCGACACCCAGCGGAACTCTCCGCCTGTGACGGCGGCCTCGATGCGCCAGAAGCTGGTCTGGAAACCCTCGGCCAGTGCCACCACGGTCGCCTTCGGGTGTGTGCGCAGATAGTCGATGGTGCATGCGTCGGCCGCCAGCGAGCGCAGGGCCATCTCCTGGCCTTTGCGGCCGAATCGGTCGAAGTCGACGTCGAAACTGCTCCGCAGCGCGATGGCCATCGGGTCGTGCAGGATCGCATCAGGCAGCGATGCCTGATGCGCGCGGCCGTTCAACGTCAGCAGGGCGGTCTCGGACACGTCGGAGAGGTCCCGGGCGCTGACTCGTGGGTGGTCCATCGGTCCATAACCTACCGTCGGGTGCGGCAGTAGGCTGATCGGTGTGATCCGCCAGGTGTTCGACGACAAGCTGCTGGCGTTGATCGCCGACAATTCGCTGGGCGTGCTGGCCACTATCAAGCGTGACGGCCGCCCGCAGTTGTCCCACGTCGCCTACCACTTCGATGCGCAAAAGCTCACCGCCGAGATCTCGGTCACCGAACCGCGCGCCAAGACACGCAACCTGCGCCGCGACCCGCGGGCGTCGCTGCTGGTGAGTTCCGATGACGGATGGGCCTACGCCGTCGCCGAGGGCGATGCGGTGCTGACGCCACCGGCCGCGTCGCCCGCCGACGACACCGTCGAGGCCCTGGTGGCGCTGTACGGCCGCATCGCCGGTGAACACCCCGACTGGCAGGACTACCGCCAGGCGATGGTCACCGAACGGCGGGTGCTGTTGCGGTTGCCGGTGACCCACCTGTACGGCATGCCACCCGGCCGGCGCTGAACCCGCTACCGTGGGGGCATGGCCACCGAAGAGCCGGACCCGCAGGAAGAGACCAAGCGTAAATTCCGCGAGGCGCTGGAACGTAAGAAGGCGAAGTCGGGCACCGGTGCCGAGCACCGTGACGGCGGAGCCAAGCAGGCGCGCTCCCATGGACCGCTGGAGAACCGCCGGGAGTTCCGCCGCAAGAGTGGCTAGTGGTGTGTCGCCTTCTCGGCTCCCACACCCGTCAGCGAGCGCACCTCCATCTCGGCATTGAGGGCAGGATCGCCGCTGTCGCGGGACGTCAGTGTGCCGATGATGCCCAGCACGAAGCCCAGTGGGATCGACACGATGCCCGGGTTGGACAGTGGGAACCAGGCGAAGTCGGAGCTGGGGAGCATCGACGTCTTGGCTCCGGAGACTGCAGGGGAGAACACGATCAGCACGATGCAGCTGATCAGCCCGCCGTACATGCTCCACAGCGCGCCGCGGGTGTTGAACCGTCGCCAGTACAGCGAGTAGACGATCGTCGGCAGGTTCGCCGAGGCCGCCACCGCGAACGCCAGTGCCACCAGGAACGCGACATTCTGCCCATTGGCCAGGATGCCCAGCCCGATCGCCAGGACACCCAGCACCACCGCGGTGATGCGGGAGACCCTCATCTGTTCGTTCTCGGTCACCTTGTGCGACTTCAGCACGCTGGCGTAGACGTCGTGGGCGAAGGACGCCGACGCCGTGATGGTCAGGCCGGCCACCACCGCCAGAATGGTCGCGAACGCCACCGCTGAGATGACGCCCAGCAGGATCGTGCCACCGAGTTCGAAGGCCAGCAGTGGGGCCGCGGAGTTCTGCCCGCCCGGGGCCTTGAGGATCGTGTCGGGCCCGACCAGTGCCGCCGCGCCGTAACCGAGGACGAGGGTGAACAGGTAGAACGCGCCGATGAGGCCGATCGCCCAGACCACCGAACGGCGCGCTTCCCGGGCGGTGGGCACTGTGTAGAACCGCATCAGCACGTGCGGCAGGCCGGCGGTGCCCAGCACCAGCGCGATACCCAGCGACAGCAGGTTGATCTTCGAGGTGGTCGAGGTTCCGTACTGGGCGCCGGGGGCCAGCACATCGCGGCTCGCCACACCCTTGGTGGTCGATTGTGTGACCATCTCCTGGGCCCTGCCGAGAAGATCTGAGATGTTCATCCCGAACTTGGCCAGCACCAGGACGGTCATGAATCCCGCGCCGGCGATCAGTAGCACGGCTTTGATGATCTGCACCCAGGTGGTGCCGGCCATGCCACCGATCAGCACATAGACCATCATCAAGACTCCGACGATGGCGATGACGACGGACTGGGCGAAGCGGCTGTTGATGTCGAGCAGCAGCGCGACCAGGCCGCCGGCACCGGCCATCTGGGCGAGCAGGTAGAACAGCGACACCGTCATGGTCGAGACGGCCGCCGCGAGCCGGACCGGCTTCTGCTTGAGCCGGAAGCTCAGCACGTCTGCCATGGTGAATTTGCCTGTGTTGCGGAGCAATTCGGCGACCAGCAGCAGTGCCACCAGCCAGGCCACCAGGAAGCCGATCGAGTAGAGGAATCCGTCGTAGCCGTAGACGGCGATCGCGCCGGCGATACCCAGGAAGCTCGCCGCGGACAGGTAGTCACCGGCGATCGCGATGCCGTTCTGCCGGCCGGTGAATGCGTGTCCGCCGGTGAAGTACTCGGTGGCGTTGGTGTTGCGGCGGCTGACCCGGATCACGATGGTCAGCGTGATGATCACGAAGACGACGAAGATGCCGATGTTGACCGCGGGGTTACCCAGTTGGCCCGCGGCCAGCACGGTGGTGGAGTTCACTGCTCGGACCAGTGCATCTCGTCGCGGATGGCCGCGGCACGCGGGTCCAATTGCCGGTTCGCGAACCGGATGTAGAGACCGGTGATGAGGAATGTCGTCACAAACTGGGCCAGCCCGAGAAGCAGGCCGACGTTGATGTTGCCCCACACCCGGGTGGCCATGAAGTCGATGGCGAAAGCGCCCAACAGCACATAGCTGGCGTACCAGACCAGGAAGAACACCGTGGTCGGGAAGACGAAGCGCCGCAGCCGGCTGCGAAGTTCAGCGAACTCCGGGCTGGCCTGCACCCGCAGATAGTCGGTGTCACTGGGCGGCTTCGGCTGCTCGATGTCGGTGGTGGACACGGCGCTGCTCCTCGTCTGATCCGGCGTCGGTGATCGCTGACAGCGTAGGGACAACCGGTGCGCACTGGTCGGGTATCCCGGAACGCCTGCGTAGTTAAATGGATTCCCATGAGGCCAGCTCTGCTTTTGACCGGTGACCCCGCGGCGGATCAACTGCTCAGTGAGGATCCGTTCGCCCTGCTCACCGGGATGCTGCTGGATCAGCAGATACCGATGGAAGTCGCGTTCACCGGACCCAGAAAGATCGCCGAGTGGCTCGGCGGCCTGGATCCGAGCCTCATTGCCGATCACGACCCGCAGGAGTTCGCGGCGCTGTGCGCCGAGACACCCGCGGTGCACAGATTTCCGGGATCCATGGCCAAGCGGATCCAGGACCTCGCTCGCGAAATCGTCGAGACCTATCACGGCGACGCCGCCGCCCTGTGGACCTCCGGTGACCCCGACGGCGCCGAGGTACTGCGCCGGCTGCGGGCGCTGCCGGGGTTCGGTGAGCAGAAGGCGAAGATCTTCCTGGCGTTGCTCGGTAAGCAGTACGGGGTGACCCCGCGGGGTTGGCGGGCGGTGGCCGGCGACTATGGCAAGGCGGGCGCCCACATGTCGGTGGCCGACGTGGTGGACAAAGAGTCACTCGATCGGGTGCGGGCATATAAGAAGAAGATGAAGTCAGCAACCAAGCCAACCAAGGAGAAGCGATGAAAACCCATCTCAACTGCCCGTGCGGCGAGGCGATCCGGGGCAAGGATGAGGACGAACTGGTCGAATTGGCTCAGAAGCATCTGGCCGAGGCGCACCCCGGCATGGAGTACGAGCGCGAGCACATCCTGTTCATGGCCTTCTAGACCCCCACCGCGATCTCCACGGCGGACTAGACCCCGACTGCCGCCTCCACGGCGGACAATGCCTGCGCGGTCAGCGGGATCAGCGTCGCGATGTCGGGCATCACGTCGCGATCGGCGACATAGCCGACACTGATCTGGTCCGCGTAGGAACACATCGTCACGTTCAGGGCCATCCCGTCGTAGACGGTCGACACCGGATAGATCTCATCGACGCTTGCCCCGTTGAAATACATCTGCTCCTCCGGCCCGGGGACGTTGGACACCGGGATGTTGAAACTGGGCGGGATGTCGGTGTCGAACGGCAGCAGCGGCAGCAAGATGGTCGGCCCGATGGCCGGACCCATCGCCACCAGCATGGCTCCCGGACCCTGCTCGGCGACTTGGTTCTTGATCCCCGCCATCGCCTCGTGAACCAGACGCAGGCGCTGGCCGTCGTCGTCGACGTCGGTGGCCAGCGGGCATAGGCCCATACCGAATTGATTGCCGTGACTGTCGGGGGCGGCGGTGTCCCGGCTACGAACCGTCACCGGGCAGATCGCCACCAGTGACCGCGTGGGCAGCTCGTCGCGATCTGCCAGCCAGCGCCGCAGCGCTGCGGAGACGACGGTCATCGCCACGTCGTTGCCGGTGACCCCGGCGGCCCGCTGCACGGCCCGGATGCGGTCCCGTCGCAGGCTGGTGCCGGCGACCGCGCGACGCGGGCCCAACTTGGCGTTGAACCGGGTCTGCTGCGCGCTGAACGGTGCCACGACGCTTCTGCTCATCAGGCTGCCGACCGCGGTGCGCAGTTCGGTGCGGACCACATGGCCGGTGAGTTCCACACCGGCCGACGCCGCGGCGGCGATCCCGCGCAGCGCTGAGAGCACACCGGCGGACCCGGCGCTGCGCTGTAACTGCGGCGGGGGCGCCGTGGCCGCGTAGAAGGGCGGCATGCCGCGCCGATCGGGGTCGGTGCTCAGCGATCCGGTGATCATCTGCAGACCGGCCACCCCGTCGACGACGATGTGGTGCACCTTGATGTAGAACGCGAACCGCCCGTCCGCCAAGCCGTCGATCAGATACGCCATCCACAGCGGCGCCGAGCGATCCAGCCGCAGGGCGTGCAACTCCGAAACCAACTCCCAGAGGGCATCCGGGCCGCCGTCGGCCGCCAGGGTCCGGCGCTGGAAGTGGTGACGGATGTCCAACTGCCCGCCAGCGTCGGTGATGTCGCGCCACACCCACATGAATCCGGTGTCGATGCCACTGTGCGGCACCCGGCGCAACCGGCGGTCGACGTCGACCGCGGCGGTCAGGGTCTGATCGAAGAGTTCGTTTACATAGGCCGTGGGGTCGCAGCCCGGCGGAGGGCGCAGAATCATCAACGCCGCGATATGCATTGGGCTGGAGATCAACTCAGCTGTGAGCATCAACGAGTCGAGCGGGTCCAGCAGGTCCACCCAACCTAGGCTAGACCTGCCGGCGGATCATCAGGGTACGACTGACGAACCGATCGTCGGCATGAACGTGCACTGTTTGTCCAGCGTGGTCACCTGACCGAAGATCGTCGACATGATGGAACCGGAGCCGGTGTCGACGATGGCGGTCAGTGTGGTGGGCCCGGCCGGGTTGATCTCGGGGTTGGGCGTCAGCGTCGCGCTTCCGGAACGGCCGGTGGTCAGGTTGACCCACGTGACATTCAGCGGCAGCTTCTGTACGGCGGCCGGGGCCGGGGTGCCGACGGCGGTGAAGACGTAGGCGGTCTGACCCGGTCCGGGTCCCGGGGTGGGGATCTTGGCCGGGCCGGCCACCGAGATCGCCGTCGCGATCACGTTGCCGCCGTCGACCAGGCAGCCGTTGCTGATCGAGGGGTACAGGAAGTCCTGGGTGGGTGGGCTGCTCGGGTCGAACGCGGGGGCGGCCGCCGGAACCGGCGCGGGTGCGGGTGCCGGGCCGGGCGCGGGAAGTGCGGCGGCAGCCGGTATCACCGGGGCGGACAGGGGGGCGGCCACCGGCGTGGGTACCTCGGGCATGACGTCGGCAACCGGGCCGAGCGCGTTGGACGGGTTGATGCCGGCGGGCAGGTGGGCCTCCGCCCCGGGCACCGCGCCGGGTGCGGGCACATGCGGCTGCAGCGGGATGGGTCCGTTCCCGGCGCCCGGTGTCATCAGCGGGTTGGCTCCGTGGACCGGACCGGACTGCTGCGACACCGCCGCGGACGGAACCGCAGGGATGGCCAGTGACG
>JAIOQK010000187.1 GCA_021413425.1 Mycobacterium sp. | reverse complement strand
CCCGGCTCCCCTGGCGCGCATCTGGGGCAGGTAGCGGGCCGTCGTGCCGACCAGCGTGCGGCAGTTCAGTTCGACTTCGCGTTCCAGGCGTGCCGGATCGGTGTCTGCGACGTCACCGTGCGTTCCTGCGCCGGCGTTGTTTACCAGCACCGTGATCTCCAAGCCCAGGCGGCGAGTCTGCTCCCAGAGGTCTCCGGCGGCGTTCGGATCCGAGAGGTCCATGGCGATCACGGTGACGTCCACGCCATTGGCCGCCCGCAGCCCCGTGGCGAGAGCATCGAGTTTGTCCGCGCTGCGGGCGACCAGAACGAGGTCGTCGCCGCGCGCAGCGAACTGCCGTGCGAACTCGGCGCCGATCCCAGTCGAGGCGCCGGTTATCAACGTCACCATGCTGCTATCCAAGCAGGCCGCATTGTTGTCGCCCTCGCCCCCGCACACGTAGCATCGAAGCGTGCGAGGTCCGCAGCGGCTTACCGGCCTCGACGCCAGCTTCCTCTACCTCGAGACCGACAATCAGCCCGTGCAGGTCT
This sequence comes from Mycobacterium sp., assembly GCA_021413425.1. Lineage (GTDB taxonomy): Bacteria > Actinomycetota > Actinomycetes > Mycobacteriales > Mycobacteriaceae > Mycobacterium. Next base: position 23,696 of record JAIOQK010000187.1, on the reverse strand, counting down.
TCGCGGTGCTGGAACTGGACACCTCCACGATCCCCGGCGGATACGACTACGACCGCTTTCGCGACGAATTGCAAGTACGGATGCGGGGTGTCCCGGCGTTTCAGGAGAAACTATCCGACAACACCTTCGACCTCGACCATCCCGCCTGGATCCTCGACACCGACTTCGACATCGATCGCCATGTGCACCGGATCGGGGTGCGGGCGCCCGGCGGCGCCGCCGAACTGGCGGAGGTGTGCGGGCCGCTGGGCAGCTTGCCGGTCGATCGGGGCGGGCCGCTGTGGGAGATGTGGGTCATTGAGGGCGCTGACGGTCCGCTCGACGGTGACCGGCTCTACGTCCTGCTCAAGATGCACCACGCCGCAGCCGACGGGGTCACATACGCGGAATTCTTTTCGCAGCTGTGCGGCGACCGGCCCGACCCGCCGCCGCCGCTTCCGGTCCTACCGGCCGAGGCGGGCACCGAACTGCAGATGGCGATAACGGGCCTGCGCGCCTTCCTGCTGCGGCCGCTTCGCCTGCTTTCCACAGTGGTGCCGGGCACCGTCGCTGCGGTGCGCGACATCATCAGCCGCACAAAGGCCGGCCGTGCGATGGCCGCCCCGTTCTCGGCTCCCCGGACATCACTGAACCGCCACTTCACCGCCCGCCGCAGCGTCGCCTTCGCTCAGCTCGATCTCGATGACGTCAAGAGGGTCAAGAACCACTTCGGCGTCACCGTCAACGACGTGGTGATGGCATTGGCATCCGGTGTGGTGCGCCAGTTCCTGCTCGAGCGCGGTGAGTTGCCCACCTCATCTCTGGTCGCACTCGTGCCGGCATCGGTCCACGAACACACGGATCGGCCTGCCCGCAACAAGGTCTCCGGAATGTTCACCAGACTGCAGACCCAGATCGCCGATCCGGTGGAACGGTTGATAGCGCTGGCCGAGGCGAACACCATCGCCAAGGAGCAGTCCTCAGCGATCAGTTCGACGCTGCTGCAGGACTGGTTCGAAATTTTCGGTTCCGCGGCCATGGGTATCGCCAAACGTGTTTACGGATTCATCACGCGATTCCGTCCGATGTACAACGTCATCGTGTCCAACGTGCCGGGTCCGCGCGCGGCGGCGTACTTCTTGGGAGCCCGGGTCACGGCGGGGTACCCCTTCGGTCCGGTCCTCCTCGGCGCGGGACTCAACATCACGGTCTGGACCGTCAACGGCAGGCTGTACTTCGGATTGATCGCACCCCCGGAGTTGGTGCCTGACCTGTCGGGGATCGCCGACGGCCTGTCAGCGATCCTGGCCGAACTGCTCGCCGAGATCGGTTGAGGGCGACGATTTCTTCTACTCCGTAACCCATCCGTGCTGAGCTGGGATGGCCGCCAATATCTCGTGGATCGCATCCACGTAGCGGTCTCGCTCGGGGCCGTGGCTGTGATAAGTGATGACCAACCTGCCGTCGTAGGTCCCCACGGAGTACATGTCGATACCCGCCGCCGTCGACGCGAACAGCACCTCCACGTCGTACTGCTCGACCGTGAGACCGGGCGGCGTGCGTACCGGCGGCATCTCTCCGGCATCGGTGGTCATCACGACATCGGGAAGACCGGGCGGGTTCCCCTCGTACTGCTCGCCGAAATGCAGGAACGACTGCGCGATCACGCCCTCGGCCAGATCCGAGCGAAACGCCTCGACAATGTCGCGGGCCAGGTCGATGACGTCGGTCTTCGCATGAATCTCCGCCAGGTACATCGCCATCCCCAACGGGTTGGTGGCCTGGGTCGCTCCGACCGGTGGATTGAGGAAGAAGCGCAGATCAACGGGATAGATGTAGGGGATGGGCAGGTGCGGGGTCTCCCGTATCGTCCACTCCGCCATCAGTATTGCGGCAGCTACGAGGGCGTTGAGACTGATCCTGCGGTCGGCGCAGATATCGACCAGGGCTTGGCTCTCCTGGCGGGTGAGTCGGCAGATCGCAGACGGGACGCGGACGGACTGCGGGCCGACGCGCCCGGCGTTGCGTTTCGACGGGGGAAGGTCGTAGGCGAACATCGCCGGCAGGAATCGCTCCAAACCGAACCGCTGAAGTTTGACGATGCCACGTTCGGACAGCACCGTCTCCAGCGACTCCGGAATGGGCTCGGGCTTGACCGCACCGATACCGGCGCCGGTGACGATGTCGGTGTACCAACTGAACAACTCGTCCAATAACGCGAACTGGTGATTCGCATCCGCAAGGGCGTGGTGGGTGAAGAGGGTGAGTTCGGACCGGTCCCCCCCCACTCGCAGCAGAAGATTCACCAGTGCTTCGGACTGATTCGGCAGACGCTCAGCGGGCGATTCGCCGATCTTCTCGAGCCAGATGCCTGGATGTTCGTAGTCGTCGACCATGATCTGGTGTCTGCCGTTGCTGTCGCACTCAAGGTGTCCGGCGTGTGCGGGATGCACCCGCATCAGCGTGTCGAAGGCCTCCGACATCGCGGCGACGTCCACCGGTCCGCGCAATGTGACGGTGAAGCCGATGAAGTTCTCCGCCTTCGCGTAGAACTCCTCGCTGATCGACAGATACCGGATCGGCGTTGAGCCAAACACGACAGGCCTTTCTTCTCTTTGGTCGGTGAAATCAGCGACTGGTGCTCGCCCGGCGATATCCCACGATGACCGGTACCAGAGACACCGCGAACATCCCCGCGCACCACACTGCCGTGGCGATCATCGGTGACAACACCGGTCCGCCCACCGCCAGTCCTCGCATCGCGTCTGCGGCCGGAGACATCGGTTGGTTACGGACGACCGATTGGACCCAGTCCGGGTACAACTCGACCGGCACGAAACCGGTGCAGAAGGTCGCTCCCAGAATGATGACTGGCTGCACCGCCTCCACCATGATGGCTTTCGGCCAGAACAGCGCGGCTGCGGTGACAAGTGATGAGAACGCCAACCCAAAGACCACCGGAATCATCAACCACAGCAACGCGCTGCCCACCCCGGAATGGAATCGGAAACCCAGGGCGATGCCGGTGGCCAGTATCACCAGGGTCGTGAAGATCAGCCGCACCGCTTCAGCGCTGAGGCGAGCCAGCAGTCCGGCGGCACGGTTGATGGGCAGCGACCACAGCCGGGCCAGGAATCCATCGAGGCGCTCGGCGTTGATGCCTACCATCCCGATCGTCGACCCGGACATCGTGGCCAACAGCGCCACCAGTGGGACGCTGCGGTAGAGAGCGTTCTCCCCCGTGATGGCGGTGATGGAGTCGCCGAAGACGACTTTGAGCGTCAGCAGGAATGCCACCGGCAGCAGTACGGCGTGCACCACTGTCATGGGGTTGCGCGCTGATCGGACGAGGAGCCGACCGGTGAGCACCGCCGTTTGCGACAGCAGGGCGAACAACGGATTGTGGGCGTCGGACCTGGGCCCGTCGACGAGTGCGACCATCAGGATCTCCGTCGGTAGACCGTCACAGCCCACGGCATGGTGACGGCCACGATGGCGATCACCCAGCCCAGGGCCGGCCAGATCACCGACCAGGTCACTGGCGCCACGGTGTCATCGGTGTCTCCAGCCAGTGACCGCATCGCATAGATGAGCGCTGAGATGGGCTGCTTGTCAACAACCGGCTGAATCCAGTCTGGGAACCGATCCAGAGGTTGGACTCCCACCGAGAGGAATCCGAAGATGAGTTGGGGCAGCAGCAGCCACTGCGCGGTGGCCGCCGGGTCGCGCGACTTGGTACCGAGGGTGTCACCCAGCAGAGCCAGTGCCAAGCCGATGAGCAACGCCAGCACACAGAACAGCAACGCGTTCACCGGCCCACGGTAGAAGCGGAAGCCAATCACGTAGCCGCACGCCAGCGCGACGGTCAGCCCGATCAGGCAGCGGTAGACGCTGGCCGTTATCCGGGCCGCCAGCGGCGTCAGCAGTGGGATGGGCAGGGATTGGAAGCGCCGGTTGATCCCCTGTACCGAATCGGAGGCGGCCCGAAAAGCCGTGGAAATAGAAGCGAATGCGATGGCCTGCATGACGATCAGCGGTGTCAGGTACTGGGCGTAACTACTCATTCCCAGATCTGGACCATCCATAAGACGGTTCAACGGGATGTAGAGGCTTGCCGTCACCGCCACCGATACCGCAACACCGACGGCGAGCTCACCGTTGCGCCACGACGGGCCGATCAATCGTGCCGTCAGCACCCGCCACTGCGCGGTCCCAGAGGTTACCGGCCTATCGTCAGACAGCACCGTCACGGGGAGACCCCGGTGGAGTACATCGGAACGGTCAGTGCCTCGCTCGCCGAATTTCCGGTCAACGACAGGAACACGTCATCGAGCGAGGGCTTGCGCAACCCGATGTCGTCGAGCTTGATGTTGGCCGCAGTCAGCCTCGACAGGGCCGCGCCCAGCGTGCCGGGCCCATCCGGCGCGGGAATACTCACACGATCGGAGTCGGCGGTGATCGCGGCTCGGCTTACCGCCGGAAGCAGTGAGCCCAACGCCTCCGCGACGGCGTAGACGTCGGTGGGGTCGCTGGGCACGATCTCACACACCGTCCCACCGGTTCGTCTCTTGAGGTCATCGGCAGTGCCGTGCGCGACGATGGTGCCCCGGTCGATAACGATGATCCGGTCACTGAGGCTGTCAGCCTCCTCGAGGTACTGGGTGGTCAACAGGGTGGCAATGCCGGCGGATTTGAAGGTGGTGACGAGGTCCCAAATCGCCTGCCGGGAGCGTGGATCCAGACCGGTGGTCGGCTCGTCGAGGAAAACAACCTGCGGTCGGACCACCAACCCGCACGCGATGTCGACGCGTCGTCGCATACCGCCCGAGTAGGTGCTCACCCGGCGCTCGGCTGCACCCTCCAGGTCGAACTCCCCCAGCAGCTCACGAGCCCGTGTCCGTGCGGCTGACTTGGGCAGGCCCTGCAACCGGCCGAACATCACGAGGTTCTCGTAGCCGGTGAGCATGTCGTCGAGCGCCACGTGCTGACCGGTCAGCATGATTGAGCGCCGCACCAGTGCCGGCTGGGCGACGACGTCGTAGCCGGCCACCCGGGCACGGCCACGGCTCGGCTTGGTCAGTGTCGACAGAATCTCCACCGTTGTCGTCTTGCCCGCACCGTTGGGCCCCAGCAGCGCAACCACCTCGCCGCGGCGCACCGTGAAGGAGATCTCACGCAACGCATCGACCGAACCGAAGGACTTACCGATGCCCTCCACATCGACACCGATATCGGAACCTGTGCCGGACTCTGGCATCGCTACCTACTCATCGTCGTCGAAAACGCCTGCCGAGAGATCGATGAGCGCCAGCGCCTCGTCCTCGGCCTCGCTGTCATCGGTTTCTCCGTCTCCTGCCAGCGCGTTATCGAGCAGTTCTATCAGGGTGAGAGGGAACCGCGCGGCGAGTTCGTCGACAGTGACCGCAGGCACCCGCCGACTGTCGTACCACCAGTCCACGTGAATCACTCCGCCGTGCCGGTATGACCTCAACTCCAGCGCATGCCCCAGACCCGGCACCGTCTCCCGAACGGTGCGCTCGCTGTCACTGTCGAATTGCACGGCTGCTTCGCTCACTTGAGTGTCGCCGCCCTGCCATTCCGGGATCATTCCCAGGTAGGTCAGAAAGATATCGGCATTGCCGGCTGCACCCAGCAGTCGCGCGGTCGGCGCGTGAAGATATCGCAGCAATCCGTACCCGATCCCATGGTGAGGAACCGCCTTCACGGTCTGGCTGACCTCGTCGAGCAGTTGTGCGGCGCTGGCACCTGACTCACCGATGCACGGCAGGGCGATCGGGTAGATCGTGGAGAACCAGCCGATCGTTCGGCGGAAGTCGACCTCCGGCCGCAGCACCGCCCGTCCACTGCCGGCAAGGTCGACTGTGGCGACACCTTCGCCGACGGTCGCTGCCAGGCACCGCGCCAGTGCGGCCAGCAGGAGCTCCTCGGTGGAGGCCTGCATCACGCGGCGGGCGTTGTCGATCTGCGAGGTCTGCTCGGGTGTGAGCGCGACCGCCACTCTGGTCAGGTCCCCGGCCCCCGGCGCACCGTCGGCCGCGGCCGCAATGCTGGCGAGTCGTACCGATGCCGCCGCCTCAGCGTCGATCCAGTAGCTGCGCCGTTCGAGAACCGCTGGGTGCGACGCGAGTGCTGAGCATCGCTGCGACCAGTCCCGCCAACTAGTGGTGGCCGGCTCCAGAGCAATGTCGTTTCCGGCTACCCGCTGCCCGAATGCGGTCAGCAGGTCGGTCACCAGCACCTCGCGTGACGTGAGGTCATCGGTCATGCCGTGCAGGGTGAGCACCAGGAATCGCCCGCCGCCCGGTTCGCCAGCCACGTAGGACGCGGTCAGCGGCGAACCGGTCACATCGTGGTTTGCGAGTTCCTCGGAGACGATGGCACCCAATGCCTCTTTCTCCTCGGGGGTATCGGCTCCGGCTGTGATCGTCCGCCGGGTGAGATCGGTGAAATCGCCCGCCTCACCGATGTGCTGCTCCCACATTCCGCCGCGGTTGACCACCCGCATCCGCAGCGCATCGTGATGGTTGACCACCGCCGTCAGAACTGCCTCGGTGACATCCGGGGTCACCCGGGAATCGATGCGCAGGACCAGCGGTGCGCGCCAACGGCCCGGCTCGGCCAGGCCCCCGTCGAGGAAGCGCAGAATATTCGGTGGCAGAGCCGGATCCAGATCGCCGGTGTCCTGGCTTGCCAACCCGCCGGCGGCATGGCGGGCGACGATGGCATCGGTCAGCGCGGCCAGGGTGGGATTGTCATAAAGGTCCTGCGGCGTGAGTTCGACGCCTTCATGGGAGGCGGTCATCGCCACGCCGATCGCCACCAGCGAGTCGCCACCGATCTCGAAGAAGTTGTCACCCGCGGCGACCGACTCCACGCCGAGGCACTGCGACCAGATCCGTTGCAGGGCGGCCTGCATCTGTGCGCGGGCGTCGATCGCGCCACCGGACTGGCCGCCTGCCGGCTGGCTGTCGGTGGCGGCCGCCGGTGTCATACCTGTGGGTTTACGCACGCTGCTGGTGTCAGGATCGATCCAATAGCGTTGCCGAGCAAAGGCGTAGCCCGGCAGGGTGACCCGCTGCGGATGATCACCGTAAAGCCGGGTCCAGTCCACGTCGACTCCGGCGGCCCACAGCTGACCCAGCGCGAGCAGGAAAACATTCCGGTCGTCGCGGGTCTGCACCGGGTGGCGCATCAGGCGAACCGCGCGGTGGGTCTGCGACCAACCCGGCATGCGCACCGCCGAACCGGTCAGGCTGCCGCCCGGTCCGACTTCGACGAGCACCCGCTGCGGGTCCTCCAGGAGCGTCTGGACTTCATCGGCGAACCGGACGGTGGACCGGATGTGGCGGGCCCACCGGTTCGGATCGGTAGCCTCCTCGTCGGTCATCCAGGTCCCGGTCAGGTTCGACAGCATCGGGATCTGCGGCGTATGCAATGTCAGCGTCGACAGAAACTCCGTGAACGGCGCCAGCACTGAATCCATTGCCTGGGAATGGAATCCGTGCGATGTCCGGACACGGCGCGCCACGATACCGGCTCCGGTGAGCCGTTCGGTGACCTCACGGATGGCCTGCTCCGGGCCGGCGAGCACACAGCTGCCGAACTCGTTGATCGCCGCCAGGTCTACCTCGTCGGTCACGTAGGTGGTGATGTCGTCGTATCCCGCCGCCACCGCCACCATCGCCCCGGGCGGTGCGGCGTGCATCAGCCGGGCGCGCATCGCAACCACCTTGATGGCGGTTTCGAGATCGAAAACCCCGGCCACCGTGGCGGCGACGAGTTCGCCGATGCTGTGCCCGACCAGCGCCGTGGGCGCTACGCCGTAGGACATGACCAGCCGTGCGAGCGCGTACTCCACGGCGAACAGTGCGGGCTGGGCGAGTTCGGTGGACTCCAAAGAGGCTCCGCCGTTTCCCGAGTCGCTACGCTCCTGCCCGCCGATCTGGAAGACCTCAGCCTTGAGGTCGATCCCGAGCTCCGCGTCGAATCCGGCCGCGCACTGATCAAAGACCGAGCGGAATTCCGGTTCGGTGTCATAGAGCCCTCGCGCCATGCCGACGTGCTGGGAACCCTGCCCCGGGAAAACGAACGCGGCGTGTCCCGCCCCGGGTGTGGTGCCCGCCGGCCCCTCGCCGACCCAGATATCGTCGTGCTCGCCGGCAGATAACACGGTGACGGCATCGGCGCGGTCGGCGACGACCGCCGCCATGCGCACCTCGTGGGTGCGGCGGTTGGCGAGGGTGAATGCCACATCAGGCATCGGCAGGTTCTCATCGCGCGCGATTTCGGCGGCAAGAGCGGTTTTGGCGTCCTGGATCGACTCGCGAGTACGGGCAGACAGCAGTAGCACCTGCGGCCCGGTACGGCCTGCGGCACGGGCGGACGTCGCGGGCGCCTCCTCCACGACCACATGCGCATTGGTGCCGCCGACACCGAAGGAGCTGACTCCGGCCCGCCGCGGGGTGACCGACTCCCACGGGGTGTAGGTGTTCGCGATCACGAATCCGGTGTTCTCAAGATGCAGTTCGGGGTTGGGGGCGGTGTAGTGAACCGTCGGCGGGATCGCCTTGTTCTTCAGAACCATGATCGTCTTGATCAGACCGGCGACTCCCGAAGCCGCATCGAGGTGGCCGATGTTTGATTTCACCGAGCCGAGTACGCAGGGGCCCGAGCGGTCGTGCTCGGAGGCGCCGAAAGCCTGCCTCAGCGCTTCGATTTCGATCGGGTCCCCCAGTGGGGTTCCGGTGCCGTGCGTCTCGACGAAACCGATTGTCGACGAGTCGACTTCGGCGACCGCCTGTGCTTCGGCGATGACTTCGGCCTGCCCGGATACGGTGGGCGCGGCGTAGGTCATCTTCAGGGCGCCGTCGTTGTTGACCGCCGAGCCGCGGATGACCGCGTGGATACGGTCACCGTCATCGAGGGCGGCCTGCAACGGCTTGAGGATCAGCGCTGCTACGCCACTTCCGAAAATCGTGCCATCAGACCGTGCGTCGAAGGGCCGGCAATGCCCCGACGGCGAGACCATCGCACCCGGCTCGTAGGTGTAGCCGACGTGATGCGGCACGCGGATCGCCGAGGCTCCGGCGAGGGCGAGGTCGCATTCGCCCGACAGCAGACTCTGGCAGGCGAGATGCACGGCGACCAGTGAGGACGAACACGCGGTCTGCACCGACATGCTCGGTCCCCGCAGGTTCAGCTCATGTGACACCCGGGTCGCCAGGTGGTCCTTGTCGTTGAGTAGCACGAGGTTGAACATCTCGACGGTGATGCCCTCGCCTACCAGTGTCTTGGTGTCGCGATGCGACATGAGGTTGTCCATCAGATAGCCGCTGGCGGTGCTGCTGGCGAACACACCGATCGACCCGTCGTAGCTGTCGGGGTCGTACCCCGAATCTTCGAGAGCGTGCCACGCGGTCTGCAGGAAGAGCCGCTGCTGCGGGTCCATCATCCGGGCGGTGTACGGGTTCATCCCGAAGTACTCGGCGTCGAACTCGTCGATCCCGTCGAGCAGGGGCGCGCGTCGCACGTAGGTCGGATCGGCCAGTGTCGCGGCACTGACTCCTGCGGCGGTGAGGGACTCCTCGGAGAGTGTTTCGATCGACTCTGCGCCGGCGCACAGGTTTTCCCAGAACTGCGTCACTGAGGCGGCACCGGGGAATCGGCCCGCCATGCCGACGACGGCTACGGCGTTGGGCGGTAAGGCCTCAGAATCGACAGCGTCGGCGTCGACAGAGTTGGCATCCGAAGCGTCGTTGCTCACACCACCCGTCCCTTCCGCCTGCCGGCCGCAGCTCCCTGGCGCGCCTTCGCGCGCTGCTGGGCCCGCGCGGTGATGCCAGGTCGTGCCGTCGGCGCAGCCTCGCACCCCATCCGCTCGCACAGCGCGTCGGTCAGGGAAGCGATCGTCGGGTTCTCGTAGATGAAGGCCGCCGGCAGATCGACGCCCAGGCTCGCGCTGAGGTTGCGCTGAAGCGTGACGCTCATCAGCGAGTCCATCCCGAGTTGGAAGAACCCCGCCTCGACATCCAGGTGTTCACCGGGCGCCAAACCGATCACCGCTGACGCAGACGCCAGGACGTGTTCGGCAAGCAACGCCCTGCGATCTGACGGCGGGCACTCGCGTAGGGCCTTGCTGAACTCGCTCTCGGGTGCGTCCGCGTCGGCGGCGGCAGCCTGCTCTAGAACGTCATCGATGATGCGCACAGCTCCGCGGGTGCGATAAGCAGCGGCGAGTAGCGGCCAGTCGGCGGCGACGACGGTCATCCGCACCGGTGCATCGGCGCTCATCGCAAGTGGCAACGCTCGGATCGCAACCTCGTCGGGCATCGGCTCGAGACCCGTGTTGGACATCACCTCGACGGCGTCGGACTGCATGTCCGCCAACGACTTCCACAGTCCCCAATTCACCACGGTGACCGGAAGACCCAGATTGCGCCGCGCGTACGCGAAGGTGTCGAGGAAGGTGCTTGTCGCCGTGTAGTGGGCCAGCCAGCGCGAACCGAGCAGACCCGAGATCGACGAGAACAGGACGAAGTGGCGAACCTCCGTCCGCAGTGACAGCGTGTGCAGCACTTCCAGCGCGTCCAGTTTCGGCCGGAACATTGTGCTGACGTCCTCATCGGTCATGTCCGTCAACGCCACCGGACCGCCGGCGAATGCCGCGAGGTAGATGCCGTCGAGAGCAGGTAGATCCGCGCCGAACCGGTCGAATAACGCGGCCATGGCCGCCTCGTCGGTGACATCGGCGGCCACCTGGACCAGATTCACCCCCGACGATGCGAGCTGGCGCCCAAGATCGCCCAACCGGTCACCGGGGTTGCGCGATACCGCCACGATCGTGCCCGCGCCCATCTCGGCGAGCTGGCGGATCAGATGCGGACCGATGTGGCCGGTGGCTCCGATGACAAGGTGGCTGCCGTCGCTGGCCAGCGCGGCATCGGCCACCGCGGGGACGCCGGCCTGCAGACGTGGCACGTGCCGCACTCCCGACCGGTAGACGACCTGATCTTCGCCGTCGCCGGCGGCGGCCTCGTCGCGCAGCAGCCGGGCTGCCAGTATTGCGGGCATCGACTCATCGACGTCAATGACACCGCCCCAGACCTCGGGGTGCTCGAGGGCCAGCGTGCGGCCCAGTCCCCACAGCACGGCGTGCACGGGGTTGGCCCGGTCGCCGTCGATGACGGGCTGGGCGTTGCGGGTCAGGAAGAACAGCTTGGGCCGGGACGCCACCGAGGTCTGGGCCGAAGTCAGCTCGACGGCGATGCGCCGAGCCTCGCCGAACAGCTCGTAGGCGGCTGCGACATCGAAGGATGAGCCGTCGAAAACCGGGGCGTAGACAACGTTGTCCACGCTCCCGCGCGAGGTGCCATCTCCGGCGCCCAGTTCGGCGGCGAGTGCGGAATCACCGTAGACGCGCCACGACCCGGCGAAGCCGATTGTCCCGGCGGGCAGCGGACGGCTCGGCCAGGTGGGCTCGTAGAGCCAGTCGATCGGCACCGGGCTGTCCGCGCCCGCCAACTCCCGCCCGCGGTGCGCGCCGGAACCCGACGGCGCGGGTGCGAAGTCGAGCCAATGCCTGGTGTGGCGCCAGGGGGTCGCCGGCAGCGCCGGATGGGGCTCGGCCGGATGCTCGCCGACCGGCGGGCGGGCGGTGAAGGTCGCGTTCAGCGAGGTGTGGAAAGCTTGCGCGTCGGCGCCGTCGCGCTGCAGCGTACCGAGCACATGGTGGTGTTTATTGCCGGTGGCGGGGTCGCCGAGGGTGTCGGTGATGGCCTTGGTGAGCAGCGGGTGTGGGCTGATCTCGATAAAGGTGCTGTGGGTGGCGCCAGCGGTGGCGATCGCATCGCTGAACCGGACCGGGTTGCGCAGATTGGCCACCCAGTGGTCGGCGTCGAACTGCGGTGCGGCACCCGCATTCTCGACAGTGGAGATCACCGGGATCACCGGGAACCCCGGTACCAGGTCAGCCAGCGCATCTTTCAACTGCGGCAGGATCGGATCCATCAACGGGTGATGGGACGCCACCTCCATGTTGACCCTGCGGGCGAATACGTTCTGCTGCGTCGCCGCGGCGATGACGGCTTCGACTTCGTCGGTAGGTCCGGCGACGACGGTCTGGCGGGGCGAGGAGAACACCGTCACCGTGACCCCGGGATGGGCGGCGATCAGCGCCTCGGCGGCTGACGCCCCGAGTTCCAGCAGTGCCACCGCACCCTTGTCGGTCAGTTGTGACATCAGTCGCGATCGCGCGGCGATCACCTGCAGGCCCTCCGCGGCAGTCAGCGCCCCTGCGACCACCGCGGCGGACACCTCGCCCATGGAATGCCCGATCAGGGTGTCGGGTTCGATGCCGTAGGAGCGCCACAGCGCTGTCAGCGCCAACTGCAGACCGAACAGAACCGACTGAACCCGCACGGATCCCTCGACCGGCTCGCCGTTGGCCAGCACGTCCAACAGCGAGAATCCAAGTTGGGAAGTGAAATCGGCGTCCAAATCGGCCACCGCCGCGGCGAATACCGGCTCGTCGGCGAGAAGTTGCCGGCCCATGCCGGCCCACTGCGATCCCTGACCGGAGTAGACGAACACGGTTCCGGGACCGCAGGCTCCGTGGTGCGGACCGACAACACCGGTGGCGACCTGTCCGGCCGCCAGTGCCCGCAGGCCCGATACGGCGTCGTCCCGATCCGTCGCGCAGACCGTGGCGAAGGTCTGGTGATGAGTGCGGTGGTGGTTGAGCGTGTGTGCCACATCGGCCAGCGGCACGCCGGCTCCGTCGCCGGTCATCCAATCGGCCAGCATGGCCGCCGTCACCGCCAGGCGGTTGGGATTCTTCCCGCTCACCACCAGGGTGGTGACGGCGGGCGGGGCGATGGGGAGGCGGATCGGCGCGGGCGGCGCCTGTTCGAGCACAACATGGGCGTTGGTGCCGCCGAAACCGAAGGACGACACCCCAGCCAGACGCGGGCGTCCAGTCGCCGGCCAGTCGGTCGCCTCGTCGGCCACCTTCAGTCGAAGTTCGTCGAAGGGGATGTGCGGGTTGGGGTTATCGAAATGCTGATTGGGCGGAATCTCGCCGCGCTGCACCGCCAAGGTTGCCTTGATGAGGCCGGCGATCCCCGCCGCCGCCTCGAGGTGGCCGAGGTTGGTTTTGGCGGCACCGATGAGCAGCGGGTCGTGCTCGGGCCGCCCGCGTCCATAAACGGCCCCCAGGGCGCGCGCTTCGATCGGATCGCCGAGCAGGGTCCCGGTCCCGTGTGTCTCGACGTAGTCGATCTGCGCGGGTTCCACGCCGGCGTCGGCACAGGCGGCACGAAGGACGGCGGCCTGGGCGGCCGGGTTGGGTGCCATCAGGCCGTTGGACCGGCCGTCTTGGTTGACCGCCGAGCCGCGCACCACCGCAAGGACGCGGTTTCCGTCGCGCAGGGCGTCTGAAAGTCGTTTGAGCACGGCGACGCCGCAGCCTTCGCCGCGGACGAATCCGTCGGCCGCCGCGTCGAACGCGTGGCAGGCACCGGTGCGCGACATGGCTTCGGCCTGGTCGAAGCTGCGGGTCACCACCGGCGAGAGCAGCAGGTTTACCCCGCCGGCGATGGCAAGCTCCGACTGGCCGGTGCGCAGACTCTGGCAGGCCAGGTGCACCGCCACCAGCGACGAGGAGCAGGCCGTGTCGATGGTCAGCGAAGGGCCGCGGAGGTCCAGGAAGTACGACAGGCGGTTGGCGATGATGCTCAACGCGCCACCGGTTGCGGTCCACGCCTCGATCCCGCTGAGATCCCGGGAGGTCAGGAACCCGTACTCGCTGACGCACGCGCCGACGAAGACACCCGTCTGCGAGCGCTGTAGGGACTCGGCCGGGACCCCGGCATGTTCGAGTGCCTCGACGGCTACCTCGAGGATCAGCCGCTGCTGCGGATCGATGGAGTCGGCCTCGCGCGGCGTGATGCCGAAGAATTCGGCGTCGAAACCGGCGACGTCGGACAGATAGGAACCCCATCGCGTGGTGTCCGCTATCACCCGCGCCGTGCGCGGTGTGCCGTCGTCGAACGCCTGCCAGCGGTCATCGGGCACCGCGGTCACCGCGCTGCGGCGCGCAGTCATGAAGTCCCACAGTGCATCCGGGCTATTGACATCGCCGGGGAACCTGCACCCGAGGCCGATGATGGCGATTGCCTCGGCCATACCGCCGACACCGCCCTCGGCGCCGTCCACATCCTGGGCATCAGGATGGATCAGCGCGTGGGCAAGGCTGTTGACGGTCGGGTTCTCCCAGATATCGACCGGCGACACGGGGCGGCCCAGCAACTCCGCCAGTTCACCGGACAGCACCACCCCGTCACGCGATCCGACACCGAGTTCGTTGAACGGGATGTCAACGTCGATCTGCTCCGGATTGCAGCCGACATTGGTGACGAGGTAGTCGACCAGCCAGTGCCGGAGGTCGGCCTCCTCATCGCCGGATGAGGTCATACGGCGATATCCAAGCGGAGGAACTCCCCCTCGCGATAGATCTCGGCGCAGGACGAACGACGGATCTTGCCGCTGGTGGTGATCGGGATCGACCCCGGCGACACCAGCACCAGGTCACCCATGCGCAGGTGGTGTGACTTCCATACCGCCGAGGCCACCTCGTGCTTGACCGAGTCGAGTTCCGGGCTGGACTTCACCTCGACGATCGCCACCAGGTTCTCGGAGATCTCATCCTCGACGGCGATCGCGGCTACCCGCCCGCCGGTGATCTCGCGGATGGTCGCCTCGATGTCTTCGGGATAGTGGTTGCGGCCGTCGACGATCAACAGGTCCTTGAGCCGACCCATGATGAACAGCTCGCCATCGGACATCGACCCGAGATCGCCGGTGCGCAGCCACGGCCCCGCCGGGGTGCCTTCGGACGGGTTGTTGATCCGTCCGCGGAAGACCTGCGTGGTCAACTCCGGCTTGCGCCAGTAACCCAGCGCCACGTTGTCGCCCCGCGTCCAGATCTCCCCGATGCTGCCGGCGGGCTGCTCGAGGCCGGTCTCCGGGTCGACGATGCGCACCGGGTAGGCCTGCGGCGGGCCGTAGCTGACCAGTTCGGTCCCGCTCTCCTGCTCGTGATCGCAGCGCGCGGCGAGGCCGGCGGCGAGTTGAGGCAGGTCGAAACGGGCGGTGCGGACGGTCTCCGAGATCGGTGGGGAGGCGACGTACAGCGTGGCCTCGGCCAGACCGTAGGACGGCCGGATGACCTTTTCGGTGAGTCCGAACTTGGCGAAACGATCAATGAACCGCTTGACGGTGCCGTAGTGCACTCGCTCGGCACCGCTGAGAATCCCATGCACCCGGCTCAGGTCCAGGCCCTCCATGTCGGCATCGGAGGTCCGGCGTGCCGCGAGTTCGAAGGCGAAGTTGGGTGCGCCGGAGAAGCACAGCGGGCTCTGGGCCATCAGCTGCATCCAGCTCGCCGGCTTGGCCAGGAACGCCAGTGGGCTGGTCAGGACCGCGTCGCAGCCGGTCACCAGCGGTGAGCAGACGCCCATGATGAGTCCCAGGTCGTGGAAGAACGGCAGCCATGACACCACCGAGGTCTCCTGCGGCACCGTGCCGCCGTACTCGATGAAGTAGTCCGACACGATCTGCTCGACATTGCTGGTGACGTTGTGGTGCGAGACGATCACGCCTGCCGGTGTGCGCGTCGATCCCGAGGTGTACTGCAGATACGCGGGGCCGGGACGGGAATCGTCGGTCTCGTCGAGTTCGCGGGTCGCGTCGACGTCGATGACGTCGACCTCGATGACGGTGGGGGCGGGCCGGCCGCCGTGCGGATTGGCGTACTTGTTCACATCGGCCACCGCCGCCGAGGTGGTCAGCACCACCGCCGGAGCGCTGTCCTCCAGCGCAGACTGCACACGCTGATCGTGGACGCCGAACATCGGCACCGACAGCGGTACCGCGATCATGCCTGCCTGCAGCGACGCGTAGAAGGCGACGATGTAGTCCAGCCCCTGCGGGGCCAGAATCGCCACCCGGTCGCCTTTGGCGGCGGTCCGCCGCAGCTCCTCGGCCAGCGACAACACCCGCCGGTACAGCTGTGACCAGGTGAGGGTCTCGGGGTGGCCGGATCCAAACACCACACCGTCCATGAAGGTGTACGCGACCTTGTCGCCCTGGGCGGTGGCACGCTCGCGGAGCAGTGCGGGAATCGACGCAGTGGGCTGGGACATCGCTGGTTAACTCTTTTCGCTCAGAGCGCTTGACGAAAGGCCCAGCTCATCCGCACTGAAGACGAACTGGCCGGCAAATTCGAGGGTACGTGGTCCTCGAGAGCAATGCCTGATTTTCTAAGGATTTTATCAGGTAAAGCCCGGGCTGTCGAAAACGTCGTTGGGCCCTTTACGGCTAGTGGGGTCCGCCGAGACGCTGCTCCACCCAGTGTGCCAGCTCGGGCAGGTTGTCGTTGATATAGAAGTGACCGCCGGGGAATGCCTTCAGGTCGAAGTCGGACGTCGTCCGCTGCGCCCACGGGGTCATCAGTTCTGCCGTCCCCAACTCGTCGTCTTCTGCCATCAGCGCGTGGATAGGACAGGAGACCATTGCCTCGGGCTCGGGGTCATAGGAGGCCACCGACTTGAGACCGCGCAGTGTCGGCAGCAGGGTGGCGGCGAACTGGTCGTTGTTGAGGAACTCCGGGTTGGCGCCGGTGACCTCAGCGATCAGGCTCAGCAGTTGCTGATCCGAACCCGCCAGCTCGGCCCGGCGCGGCCACAGTCCGGGAGCGGCGATCGCCGATACGAACAGGGCGTCGATCGGGTTGCCTGCCTGCTCGAAGCGCAACGCGACCTCGAAGGCCAGCAGCCCGCCCATGCTGTGGCCGAAGAACGCCACCGGTCCCGGTTGTGCCTCGGCCGGCTTGAGCATGGCGCAGAGCCGGTCGGCAAGATCCGGGATGGGTGTGTACTGCGACAGATCCTTACCGGCACGCTTACCCGGGTACTGGACTGCGACGCATCTGGTGCCGGGGCTCAGCGCCCTGGCGAACGGGACGTAGAAATCGGCAGAGCCACCGGTGTGCGGGAAGATGTATAGCCGCGCTTCCGGGACGCTCACGACGCAACGGCCATTAGATGGGGATCAGGCCGTGCTTGCGCTGAATGCGCTGAATCTGCTTGTCCCGCAACAGCCGCAGCGAACGGCGCAGCAGTAGCCGGGTCTGGTGTGGCTCGATGACAGCGTCGATGTAGCCACGTTCGGCGGCGACGTAGGGAATCGCCATGTTGAGGTTGTAACCCTCGATGAAATCCGCCCGGATCTTCTGGACCTCCGGCGCGGTCGGGTCGGGGAAGCGTTTCACGAGCAGTTGCGCCGCACCCTCGGCGCCGATCACTGCGATGCGCGCGGTGGGCCAGGCGAAGTTGAGGTCGGCGGTCAGCTGTTTGGACCCCATCACCGCGTACGCACCGCCGTAGGACTTGCGGACCGTGATGGTGATCTTGGGGACGTCAGCCTCGACGACGGCGTAGAGGAACCGGCCGCCGCGCTTGATGATCCCGTTCTTCTCCTGCTCCACTCCGGGCAAAAAGCCCGGGGTGTCGACGACGAACACCACCGGGACGTTGAAGGAGTCGCAGAAGCGCATGAATCGGGCGGCCTTGTCGGAGGCCTCGTTGTCGATGGCTCCGGACATGTGCATCGGCTGGTTGGCGATCACGCCCACCGGCCTGCCGTCCACCCGGGCGAATCCGGTGATCATCGCCAGGCCGGCCTGGGCCGTCACATCGAGGAAGTCGCCGTCGTCGAAGATCCGGATCAGGATCTCGTGCATGTCGTAGGCGGTGTTGTCGGCGTCGGGCACGATGCTGTCGAGTTCGAGGTCATGCCCGGTGATCTCCGGTTCGAGGCCGGGATTGATCACCGGGGCATCGTCGAAGGTGTTGGGCGGCAGGAACCCCAGGAAATCCCGGACATAATCGAACGCCGCCCTCTCCGATTCGACCACCTGGTGGATGTTGCCGTAGCGGGCCTGGTAGTCGGCACCGCCGAGTTCGTCGAGGGTGACGTCCTCACCGGTGACGTCCTTGATGACGTCGGGACCGGTGACGAACATGAAGCCCTGGTCGCGGACGGCGACGACGAGATCGGTCTGGATCGGCGAGTACACCGCGCCGCCGGCACACTTGCCCAGGATGATCGAGACCTGCGGCACCACGCCGGAGAGCAGTTCGTGGCGGCGGCCCAACTCGGCGTACCAGGCCAGTGAGGTGGCCGCGTCCTGGATGCGGGCGCCGCCGGAGTCGTTGATGCCGATGATGGGACAGCCGACCATGGCCACCCACTCCATCAGCCGGGCCACCTTGCGGCCGAACATCTCCCCGACGGTGCCCTGGAAAACGGTCTGGTCGTGGCTGAACACTCCGACGGGGCGGCCGTTGATGGTGCCGTGCCCGGTGACGACACCATCGCCGAACAGCGCGTTCGGATCCCCCGGGGTTTTGGCCAGCGCACCGATCTCAAGAAAGCTGCCCGGGTCGACCAACTCGTGGATCCGGTCCCGGGCGCTGGGCAGGCCTTTCTTCGCGCGCTTGGCGATGGCCTTCTCGCCACCGGGTTCCCTAGCCAGTTCCAGCTTTTCGCGCAGTTCAGCCAGCAGTTCAGCGGTCGTCTTCGGGTGCTGGGTGGGAGTCATTTCCGCGGTCACGTCCCCTGCTTCGCTTCGCTCTGGATGCGATTGATCGCTGCGCTCAGATGTGCGCCCACCTTGGCAATGTACGGCTCGTCGATGGCCTGGATGTGCTCACCCCCGATCGGTACCACCTCAAGGTCGGAGGCGAATTCGCCCCAGCCGCCGTCGGGCTGGCGGATCCCGTAGCGAGGCTCGAACATGATGGCGTCGTCGTGGTAGCGGTCAGCCATGTACAGGGTGACGTGGCCGTCGAAGGGCTCGATGTTGGCGGTATCGAGGGCCCTGTTGTCCAGATACGACGTCCGCTGATGTTCGATCACGCCGCCGGGGATGTTCACGCCGCTGGCTTTGACGGCGTCGAGCACGAACTTGACCTGACCCTCGTCGTCGAGCTGCTCGAGTTGCTCGTAGGGGATCGGCGGGATCTCGACGTTGAAGGTCCGCTGCGCGAACAGCGCGTAGCGATCCCACCGGGCGCGGATCTCCTCCTTGGTCTGCGGGACCTCCTCGCCGGCGCGCACCGTATCGATGAGCCCCACGAAGGCCACCTGCGCTCCGGCACGCTCGAGCCCGACGCCGCAGGCGTAGGCCAGGGCCCCGCCCAGTGACCAGCCGGCCAGGATGAACGGGCCCTTGCCGCCCAGCTCCAGCAACTTCGGAACGTACTGCGCTGCGCGCTCCTCGATGGAGCCCTCGACCCGCTCAAAGCCGTACACCGGGGTGTCGGCGGGCAGCCGCTTGAGCAGCGGTTCGTAGACCACCGTGGAGCCGCCGGCGGGGTGGAACACGAACACCGAAACCCGGTCGGAACCCTCGGGGCGGGCGCGCAGGGTGCGGACGAACCCGTCCAGCTCGCCGGCCTCCATGAACTCGCGCACCACGGTCGCCAGTTCCTCGATGGTCGCCGCCGCCTTCACCTGCTCGGCGGTGATGGTGCCTTCGCAGCGTTCGGTGAGCCGCGCGGCGATCTTGTCCGCGGTGTCGTCGTCGATGGCCGGCAGCGGGTTGAAGATGCCGCCGGGTGACTTACCCGTGACGATGGCCCAGGTGGCGAAGGTGACGCGCTCGGCGGCCTCACGCGGGGGGACGTCGGTGCCCAGCGCGTCGAGGACGGCCTGCTGGGTGAGCGCTTTCGCCGCACCGGCCGCGGCATTCGAAGGAGCAGCGGCACCGGGGCCGGACGGATCGGTGGGTGGCGGCGGAAAATCCGGGCCCGCCGGATTGGTGGGCGGGGACGGGACGGCCTCAGAGCCCGCATGCGCCTCGGGATGCTTCTCCGCGAGCTTGGCCGCCAGTGCCGCGGGGATCTCGCCGGCTGCCAGCTGGGCCGCTTCGGCAGCGATCTCCGCAGGCGTCAGCGTCTTCTGGTGCTCGGCCAATGCGGCAACCTCGTCGCGGTGCTC
This sequence comes from Mycobacterium sp., assembly GCA_021413425.1. Taxonomy (GTDB): domain Bacteria; phylum Actinomycetota; class Actinomycetes; order Mycobacteriales; family Mycobacteriaceae; genus Mycobacterium. The sequence goes on along the minus strand of JAIOQK010000187.1, from coordinate 3,638 downwards.
GATGGCGTAGATGATCAACTGTTCGACGGCGTAGAGGTTGGCGTCGCGTACCGCGGTCAGCTGGATTGGCGGCATGTCGAAGTCGTACTCGACACGGTTCTTGATGCGCACCGCCATCAGTGAATCGAGGCCGAGTTCGATCAGCGGCACCTCCCACGGCAGGTCCTCGGGCTCATAGCCCATGGCACTGCCGACAATCAGACCGAGGCGGTCATGCACGGTTTCTGTCGAGTCGGGTGACCACTTGCCCAGGAGTGCGCCGACCCCGGCGCCCGCTGCCAGGTTGTCGGTGAGGATGTCCGGGGCCGCTCCGCCGGCGACATCAGATCCATCCTCGGATTTCGGCTCCGCCGCTGCGGGGGCGGCAACAGCGACGCCCGTTGCGACTGCTGCGGGCAGCGCTCCCCCCGCGGACAGCGGGAATCCGACCCCGGCAGCTCCGCCACGGCTGACGATCGCGTCGTAGACCAGAGTGAACGACTCGTCGATGCGCGCGTGTACCTGGACCGACGCGCCGCCGGGGTGGCGGGTCAGCGTGGTGACCAGTCGTGCACCGTCGCCCGGCAGCGCGCGCTGTTCGGATGCGGTCAGGACGGCATCCGGAAGCACCTGCGCCGCAACGGCTTTCACCAGTGCAGCGAGATCTGTGGCATCGTCGCCGGCGTACTCCCACACCTGCCGGCCGTCCGGCATGGCGACGTGGGTGCCCGGCATCAAGGCTGAGCCGTCGGCGGAGAACCGCGCGTTGAGCCAGTGCTCCTTGCGCTTGAAGCGCGTCGGGGGGATGTCGGCGTAATCCTCCGGACATGTTGCTCGGGAGAACAGCGTGCGGAAATCCAGATCGTGGCCGTAGACGTAGAGCTGCGACATGGCCGCGACCATCGAGTCGACCTCGTCGGTCTTGCGGGCCAGGGTCGCGATCAACTGCCCGTCGTGCAGTCCTGCGACGGCGGTGGTCAAGCCGACCTGCATGAGCGCCACCGGATTGGGCGCCAATTCCAGGAAGGTGGTGTGGCCGTTGTCCACGGCGTTGCGAACGGCGTGGGTGAAGTAGACGCTGTGCCGTAGCCCCTTGCGCCAGTAGTCGACGTCATGGATCTGCTCGCCGGGCCGGATGTAGTTGCCCTCGTGGACGGTGGAGAAGTAGCCGATCTTGAGTGGTTTGGGATCGATCCCCTGTAATTCGGCCGCGAGCTCTCCGAGCAACGGATCCATCTGGGTGGTGTGGCTGGCGCCCTTGGTTGCGAACTTGCGGGCGAAGCGGCCTTGGTTCTCGCAGCGTTCGATGATCGCGTCCACCTGCGCCGGCGGTCCGCCGATGACGGTCTGGCTGGGCGCGGCGTAGACACACACCTCCAGGCCGGGGAAATCGGAGAAGACGTCCGTGATCTCTTCGGCGGAGTACTCGACCAGTGCCATCAGCCGGATGTACTCGCCAAACAGCATCGCCTCGCCCTCGCCCATCAGATGCGAACGCGCACAGATGGTCCGGGTGGCATCGGCCAGGGACAGCCCTCCGGCGAAGTAAGCGGCGGCCGCCTCGCCGAGGGACTGACCCACCACGGCTGCGGGTTTGGCGCCGTGGTGTTTGAGCAACTCCCCGAGGGCGATCTGGATGGCGAATATCACCAGCTGCACAACTTCGATCGGGTACTCACAGGTCTCGTCGGTGTAGTCGATCGAGTCGTCGAGGATCAGTTCAAGGATCGAGTAGCCGCGCTCGTCCTGAATGAGGCTGTCCACCTTGTTGATCCACTCGGCGAAGACCTCGTCGCGCAGGTAGAGACTCTTGCCCATCTTGCGGTGCTGGGCACCGAATCCGGCCAGCACCCACACCGGGCCGTTTGTGACCGGGCCGTCGGCGCTGTACACCAGCGGGCTCTGCTTGCCACCGGCGATCGCACGCAGGCCTTTGATGGCTTCATCGTGATCGTGCGCCATCACCACGGAGCGGGAGCGGCCGTGGTTGCGCCGCGACAGCGACCGCCCGATCGACTCCAATGACGATGCCCGGCCTGCCGGGCTGTCGATCCAGTCGGCCAGTTCGGCGGCTGCGGCCCGCTTACGGGAGGTAAGAAAGCCCGAAACCGCCAGAGGGACGACGGGAGGCGGCAGTTCCCCGGCCTCCTGGGCTTCGAGTTCTTCGCGGGCGACCTCGAGAAGGCGCAGGGCCTCGTCGGTGAGGCCGGGCAGTTCCGGCTCCTCGCTTTCAGCTCCGTACTCCATGGCCTCGTAGTCATAGGCCGCGATCACTGCGCCTTCGGTGGGGGCGTCGTCGTCACTGTCCTCGACAAGCACGCCGCCGACGTATACGGCATCGGCGGCGGATGTGTCTGCCCGCTCCGTGGCGACTTCTGTTTCCGGTTCCGGTTCGACCAGATCCTCGGGCAGCACCTCGCGCAGCACCAGGTGGGCGTTGGCGCCACCGAAGCCGAACCCGGACACACCTGCGATGGCGTGTCCGCTGTAACGCGGCCAGTCGCTGACGGTGTCGGCGACCTTGAGACGCACGCCGGCGAAGTCGATGTAGGGATTGGGTCCGGCGTAGTTGATCGACGGCGGGATCTTGTTGTTATGCAAGGACAGGGCGACCTTGGCGATGCTCGCTGCGCCGGCCGCCGATTCAAGGTGGCCCAGGTTGGATTTGACTGCGCCGAGCAGAGCGGGCTGGTCGCTCGCACGACCACGGCCGATGACGCGGCCGAGGGCATCGGCTTCGATCGGGTCGCCGAGGATGGTGCCGGTGCCGTGCGCCTCGATGTAGTCGACGGTGCACGGGTTGATCCCCGCATCGCGGTAGGCGCGTCGCAACACGTCGGCCTGTGCGTCGGGGTTGGGCGCCAGCATGCCGTTGGAACGGCCGTCGTGATTGATCGCACTGCCGGCGATGATGGCAAGGATTTCGTCACCGTCGCGGCGCGCGTCGGCCAGCCGTTTGAGCACCACCACGCCACCGCCCTCGGAGCGGGCGTAGCCGTCGGCGTCGGCGGAGAACGACTTGATCCGGCCGTCCGGAGCCAGCACCCCGCCGACTTCGTCGAAGCCAAGCGTCACCGCGGGAGTGACGAGGGCGTTGACCCCACCGGCGATCACCACGTCGGCCTCGCCGGCGCGCAGAGCCTGCACACCGGAATGCACGGCGACCAAGGACGACGAGCAGGCGGTGTCCACCGCCACCGACGGACCACGGAAGTCGAAGAAGTACGACACCCGGTTGGCGATGATCGAACTGGCGGTCCCGGTAATGGCGTAGGGGTGCGCGGTGCGCGGGTCCATCATCGCCAGGTAGCTGTAGTCGTTGGTGGAGCTTCCGACGAACACCCCGACGCTCTGTCCGCGAAGGCTGGAGGCCGGGATGCGGGCGTACTCCAGCGCCTCCCAGGTGAGCTCCAGCGCCATCCGCTGCTGCGGATCGATGTTGTCGGCTTCCATCTTCGACAGCGCGAAGAACTCTGCGTCGAATCCCTTGATGTCGCTGAGATATCCGCCACGGGTGCGGGCGTTTCGGATCCGTTCGGCAAGCCGGGGTTCGTCCATGAACTCCGACCACCGGCCCTCAGGCAGATCGGTGATGGCGTCGCGGCCGTCCAGCAGGGCCTGCCACATCACCTCGGGGGTGTTCATATCGCCGGGGAACC
>JAIOQK010000186.1 GCA_021413425.1 Mycobacterium sp. | reverse complement strand
GTGATGCCCAGATCGGCGTAGATCTCGGCGAAGCAGGGCAGCAGCATCTCCACGCCGGTGGTCGTCCCCTCGGTGCGCCGAACGTGCGGGGCGTGTGCGAAACCCACGACGGCGATATCTCTGCTCATGCTGGTTTGGTTCCTCGCCACTAGAGGTGGTGCTTGTAGGTGTCGTACTCGGCGTCGGGTTCGCCGCTCGGCCGGAAGTGGTCGATGTTGTCGATACCGAAGTCCCGCTCTTCGCGGGGTTTCCAGACCGCCTCCACGCGCATGCCCATCCGGACGTCGGCGGCGTCGATCTCGGTGACCAGGTGCAGGAATGGGATGTCGGCGCCGTCGAGCAGCACATAGGCCGCAACGTAGGGCGGCGGAATCTTCTGCCCGGCAAAGGGAATGTTGATGATCGCGAAGGTGGTGACGGTGCCCTTGTCGGGAAGTACGACGAAGTCGTCGAGTTCCTTGCCGGTGGCCGGGTCGGCCTCCCGTGGCGGGAAGTACACCTTGCCGCTCTTCCCGGACCGGGCACCGAGCAGGGTCCCGTTCTGCATCGCGCGCAGGAAGATGCTCTCCGGCCGTGACGCGGTGTGCTGGACGGCGAGGCTGCAGGGAGACAGCAGCATGGTGACCGGGTCACGGTCGTCGGCTTTGTCCGGGGCGGATTCGGCCGCCTCGCCGGGAACGAAGCACGCGATATCGGTGATCATCCCCACCGGCTCGTCGACCCAGTGTGCGTGCACCCGGTCTCCGGTCTTGACGCCGTCCGGCGCGCCGCCGGTGTCCACGGCATGCAGCAGTGGGGTGTCGGCGCCGTCGAGTGTGATCAGCGCCCAGGCGAACGGGCGGTCCAGCGGTTGACCCTCCAGTGGGTGGGCCTGCCAGGTCCACGACACCACCGTCCCCACGCTGGACACCGGCACGATGTCGGACAACGGCTCATAGGTCACCGGGTCGTACTCGACCACGGGCACGTGGACCCGTCCGTCCGATCCGCGAACCCCGATGATGTGGCGGCTGCGCAGCGCGGTGAAGAATGCGCTCAGGGTCGATCCGACTGAACGGGTGTAGTCGAAAGACAGGGTCAGCGGCGCGGAAAGAGGGGGCTCGTGGGAATCTATCAAGGCCTGAAGGTCAGGAGTGCTCTGGCTGAGGCTCACAGCGTCGAGTAGAACAGGTTCTAGGAATCGTGGCAAGGAGCGCACTCGTGACGGAAAGGCGGCTTTGATGAAGCTCGGTCTGCAACTCGGATATTGGAGCGCGCAGCCGCCCACCAACCACGCCGAACTGGTCGCCGCGGCCGAGGAGGCCGACTTCGACACGGTGTTCACCGCCGAGGCGTGGGGCTCGGATGCCTACACCCCGCTGGCGTGGTGGGGTCGCGAGACCTCGCGGCTGCGGCTGGGCACCTCGGTGGTCCAGTTGTCGGCGCGCACCCCGACCGCGTGCGCGATGGCGTCGCTGACCCTGGACCACCTCTCCGGCGGCCGGCACATCCTGGGTCTGGGGGTATCCGGGCCGCAGGTGGTGGAGGGCTGGTACGGCCAGCGCTTCCCCAAACCGCTGGCGCGTACCCGCGAGTACATCGACATCGTCCGGCAGGTGTGGGCCCGCGAAGCACCGGTCACCAGCGCCGGCCCGCACTACCCGCTGCCGTTGACCGGTGAGGGCACCACCGGACTGGGTAAGTCGCTCAAGCCGATCGTGCACCCGCTGCGCGCCGATATCCCGATCATGCTCGGTGCCGAGGGCCCGAAGAACATCGCGATGGCGGCTGAGATCTGCGACGGCTGGCTGCCGATCTTCTATTCACCGCGCATCGCCCACCTGTACAACGAGTGGCTCGATGAGGGATTCGCCCGCCCCGGCGCCCGGCGCAGCCGCGCTGATTTCGAGATCTGCGCCACCGCCCAGATCGTCGTCACCGATGACCGGCCCGCCACCATGGAGGTGATGAAGCCCTACGTGGCGCTCTACATGGGTGGTATGGGCTCGGAGGACACCAATTTCCACGCCGAGGTCTACCGGCGGATGGGGTACTCCGAGGTCGTCGACGACGTGACCAAGCTGTTCCGCTCGGGCCGCAAGGATGAGGCGGCCAGGGTGATCCCGGACGAACTCGTCGATGACGCCGCGATCGTGGGCGATATCGATTACGTGCGCAAGCAGATCGCGGTGTGGGAGGCATCCGGGGTGACGATGATGGTCGTCGGCCCCCGCAGCGGCGACGAACTTCGCAAGCTTGCGGCGCTGGTGTCCACCCCGGCAGTGGGTTAGCGCACTACGTGGGCGTCACCGAAGGTCATGTCGACGTTGCCGACCGATCCCGACACCATCGGGCGCTTCGGCAAGCCGAGCGTCGCCAGCTCCTTGGCGTACGGGTGATCGCCGAGACGCAGGGTGGCACCGCCGGGGCGGAAACGCACCCCGGTGTTGTGCATCTCCCATGGAATCTCGCGAGTGACGCCGTCAGCGCAGCTGTAAGTGGTCAGGATCTGCGGTTTTTTGGCCCTCGACGGGATCGGGATCGCTCTACCGAATTCCATGGCCGCGATGAGCGAACCGTTCTCCGACACCTCGAAGCCGAACGAACCGGAATCGCGAACGGTGAAGTCCGCCATGATCTTCGGGAAGCCCCAGATGGTGCGCCCGGCCTCCAGGGTGAACGACTGATCGACCGGCAGGTGGTGAATGAACGCCGCGGCGTCGCCGAGAGCTTTGAGCCCGGTCGCGGTCGACCCGGGCGGGTTGACCATCACGCAGGTGCCGAATTCGTTGTAGGCGCCGAGGTCGCCGTCGAGGTAGCGGGCCAGCATCAGCGTCACCACCGCGCGGCCCGGTCGGAACCGGCAGACCTGCATGCCGCTGTAGTCGATCAGCCGCTGCGCGGCGTCGGCCGGCACCGAGAACATCGCGGTGTGCACGTCGGCCTTGCGGACGCGAACCGGCAGAGTCAATTCGGTTCCGGCGATGGTGTACTGAGAATCGGCCATGATGTCACTGTAAACCGCCCAGCGAGCAATTGGGGAAGACGAAAATGAGCGCTACCGCGGTTCGGCCCGACGTCGACCTGACTGACGGCAACTTCTACGCCGACGGCCACGCCCGTGCCGCCTATGGGTGGATGCGGGCCCACGAACCGGTGTTCCGCGACCGGAACGGATTGGCCGCGGCGGCCACGTATCAGGCCGTTATCGAGGCGGAACGCGATCCGGAGTTGTTCTCCTCCACCGGCGGCATCCGCCCCGACAGCCCTGCGATGCCCTACATGATCGACATGGACGACCCGCAGCATCTGGTCCGCCGCAAGTTGGTCAACGCCGGTTTCACCCGCAAGCAGGTGATGGACAAGGCGGCCGGCATCGAGACGCTGTGCGACTCCCTGATCGATGCCGTCTGCGAGCAGGGTGAGTGCGACTTCGTCCGCGACATCGCCGCCCCGCTGCCGATGGCGGTGATCGGCGACATGCTTGGCGTGCTGCCCGCAGACCGCGCGACCCTGCTGAAGTGGTCTGACGACCTGGTGTGCGGACTCAACTCCCAGGCCGACGAGGCAACACTGCAGGCGGTGATGGAGGCATTCGCGGGATACTCCGCCTACGCCATGGAGACCATCGCCAAGCGCCGCGCGGAGCCGACCGATGATCTGTTCTCGATACTGGTCAACTCAGCGGTCGACGGCCAGATGATGGCCGATGACGAGATCCTCATGGAGACGCTGCTGATCCTCATCGGCGGTGACGAGACCACCCGGCACACGTTGTCCGGTGGCACCGAGCAACTGCTGCGCCATCGTCACCAGTGGGATCAGGTGGCGGCCGACAGTGCGGCCGTGGGTGGTGCGGTCGAGGAGATGCTGCGCTGGACCTCGCCGGTGAAGAACATGTGCCGCACGCTGACCGCCGATACGGAGTTTCACGGCACCCAGTTGCGCGAGGGCGAGAAGATCATGCTGATGTTCGAGTCGGCGAACTTCGACGAGGCGGTGTTCGGCGACCCGGAGAACTTCCGCATCGACCGCAATCCCAACAGCCACATGGCGTTCGGCTTCGGTACGCATTTCTGCCTGGGCAATCAGTTGGCGCGCCTGGAACTCAAGACGCTGATCGGCAGAGTCGCGCAACGGCTGCCCGATCTGCGGCTGGCCGACGAATCAGCGCTGCCGCTGCGTCCGGCCAACTTCGTCAGCGGTCTGGAGAAGATGCCGGTGGTGTTCACCCCGACGAAGCCGGTCCTGGTCTAAAGCCCCGTCGAGTGTGCGGATTTCCACGCCACCGCGGCGTGTTGCGCATGAAACCGCACAGTCGGCCGAGAAGGCACGGGAGAAGGGGACTCGCTAGCGCATCTTGAACGCAGGCGCCCGCTTCTCCTTGAATGCCATCGGGCCCTCCTTGGCATCCTCGGAGAGGAACACCTCGATACCGATCTTGGTGTCGATCTTGAACGCCTCGTTCTCGTGCAGGCCCTCGGTCTCGCGGATGGAGCGCAGGATCGCCTGCACTGCCAGCGGTCCGTTGTTCGCGATCACCCCGGCGATCTCGAGTGCCTTATCCAGCGCCTGGCCATCGGGCACCACATGGCCGATCAGCCCGTACTCCAGGGCCTCGGCGGCGGTGATGTGGCGTCCGGTGAGCAGCAGATCGCAGGCGATCGTGTACGGGATCTGGCGCACTAGGCGCACCGCGGACCCGCCCATCGGATAGAGGCTCCACTTGGCTTCGGAGATGCCGAACTTCGCACTCTGCCCCGCCACCCGGATGTCGGTGCCCTGCAGGATCTCGGTGCCGCCGGCGATCGCCGGGCCCTCCACCGCGGCGATCAGTGGCTTGGTCAGACGCCGGCCCTTGAGCAGACCGTCGATTCGGGTGGGGTCGTAGCCGCCGCTCTTGAACGAGTCACCGGGGGGCGCCTTGGTGGCCGCCTTGAGGTCCATCCCCGCGCAGAAGTAGCCGCCGGCACCGGTGAGGATGCAGACCCGGATCTCGGGATCGTTGTCCACCCGGTCCCAGGCCTCGACCATGATCGAC
>JAIOQK010000247.1 GCA_021413425.1 Mycobacterium sp. | reverse complement strand
CACGCCCTCGGCGCGGAGGTGGGTGGGCTGTTTCATGAACGTGCGGGCCAGCGTGATGATCGGACCGGGCATAGTGGCCGAGAACAGCATCGATTGGCGATCGTCGGGGATGCGGCTCAGGATGCGCTCGATGTCGGGCAGGAAGCCCAGATCGAGCATCTCGTCGGCCTCGTCGAGCACCAGCACCGACAACCCGCCGAGTTGCAGGTGGCCCTGCTGGGCGAGGTCGAGCAGCCGGCCCGGGGTGCCCACGACCACCTCGGCGCCCTTCTGCAGCGACTCGATCTGCGGCTCATAGGGCCGTCCGCCGTAGATGGAGACCACGCTCAGCGGCCGGCCGCCTTCGGCGGTGAGGTGCTTCGCGGCGTGCTTGAGGTCCTCGTAGACCTGGATGCACAGCTCGCGGGTGGGCACCACGATCAGCGCGCGCGGGGCGCCCGACAGCGGCCGGGTGCCGTCACCGCTGATGCGGTGCAGCAGCGGCACACCGAAGGCGAAGGTCTTGCCCATACCGGTGCGGGCCTGGCCGATGAGATCGTCACCGGCCATCGCCAGCGGCAGGGTGAGTTCCTGGATCGCGAAGGTGTTCTCGATGCCGTTCTCGGCCAGGGCGCGGACGATCTCGTCGCGCACGCCGAGGGAAGCGAAACTGATCGGGGCGTGGGCGTGCTGTTCTGTCGTGTCTGTCATGAGTCCTCGTGCTTGCTTTCTTCAGTGGCAAGCGCGCACGAGTTATCGATTTCTCGAAGGGCCCCACGCCGTGACGGCGGGCCGGCTTCGTGCACGCACTTTTCTTTGCAACCTCGCGGTTCCAGCCCCCATGCTACCTGGTTACAGTGGCCTGATGGGCGGCGGCACGAGCGACATGGCACCGGCTCCGGTGATTCCGGCCGACCATCCCGGCATCAACGAACTGTTCTCCCTGCTGGCATACGGCGAGGTCGCGGCGTTCTACCGGCTCACCGACGAGGCCCGGATGGCCCCGAATCTGAGCGGCCGGATCAACATGGCGCGGATGGCTGCATCGGAGATGCGCCACTACGAACTGCTGCACACCACCCTGGAATCCCGCGGCGTCGACGTGCTGGCGGCCATCACGCGCTACGCCCCGGCGCTGGAGAACTATCACCGGCTGACCATGCCGAGCACGTGGCTCGAGGCTCTGGTCAAGACCTACGTCGGTGATGCGATGGCGGCGGATCTGTATCTGGCGATCGCCAACTCGCTGCCCGACGACGTCGCCGACGTGGTGCGCGAGGTGCTCGGTGAGACGGTGCACTCGCAGTTCGTGGTGGCCGAGGTGCGCGCGGCGGTGAGCGCCAGTGGACGCCAGCGCAGCCGGTTGGCACTGTGGTCGCGCCGACTGCTCGGCGAGGCGATCACCCAGGCGCAGTACGTGATGGCCGACCACGACGAACTCGTCGACCTGGTGGTGGCCGGATCGGGCGGCTTGGGTCAGCTCACTGATTTCTTCGAGGCGATGCAGCACACCCACAACGACCGGATGCGCCAGCTCGGCTTGGTATGAGGGGCTGGGTGTGAGGGGCGCTACCGGCGGTTACAGGTGGTGCTGGGGCTGAAGTCGGTCTGGGACACCATGGTTGAGCCGGCGGCGTCGGTGATCCAGCAGTTGAGCTGGCTGCCGCGGCTGCTGGCCGTCAGGTAGCTCACCGGAAAGGCCGGGGTGAGTGTCAGCGTCCACGGCAGGGTCACATTGGCGGTGGTCTGCAGGGTCCCGGTCTCGTCGGCGTAGACGATGGTGACCGGATCGTCGGGGCGCTGATTGCCGGCGACGGTGTAGACCACCTGACGCAGATCCACCATCGGCGCGGCGGCCGCCGGAGCCGGCAGGTTCACCCGCACCGGGCGCTCCACCGCGGCGGCCGGGTCGATGCCGGCGGTGACGGCCTGGGCCTGTGCACTCGGGCCGGCCGGGGCCGGGGTTCCGATGGTGGCGATCACGGTGCGCGGGGTGGATTCGGTGGTGGCCGCGGCGCCGGTTCGGATGACGTAGGTGGTGGCCAGCGCGAGGGCGGCCAGGCCGATGACGGTGAGCACCACCCGCGGCCAGCCGTTGGCGCGATCCCGCCGTCCGTCGTCGCTCACAACCGCCCACGCTAGGCAGCCCAGCCGCCCCCGCCGACCGGGCGCACGGGGGTGTTGTCATGCTGTAACCGCAGCTTGACGGAACTGACGTAGGAAAGGGGCCGGTGTGGAGGTCAAGATCGGGGTCTCAGACAGCCCACGTGAGTTGGTGTTCAACAGCACGCAGACACCCGAAGAGGTGGAAGCCCTGGTGAAGGCGGCCCTGGCGAAGGGTGCCACCGAGGTGCTGAGCCTCACCGACGACAAGGGCCGCCGGTTCCTGGTCCAGACGTCGCGGATCGCCTACATCGAGATCGGGGCGGCGGATTCGCGTCGCGTCGGGTTCGGGATCGCGTCTCCCGCCTAAGCCGGCCTCCCCGGCCGGAGTGGCCTCAGCCGGGCACGTGCGACAGCCCGCCCCAGGCGAAGGCCACGGTGCCGTCGACCGCTTCCTCCTTGGAGACCGGGCGGTCGGAGTCCAGCCAGTAGCGGGCGCAGTCCACGCTGATGCCCACCAGTCCGACCGCGATCATCCGGGCGCGGTGGACTTCCAGGCCGGAGTCCCGGCTGATCAGGTCGAACACCGCGTCGGTGCACGCCTCGGTGGCCACCTTCACCTGGGCGGCCACCTGCGGTTCGCTGATGTAGTCGTTCTCGAAGATCAGCCGGTAGCCCTGGCTGTCGTGCTCGATGAAGTCGAAGAACGCCTGCACCGCCGCGCGCAGCCGCTGCCGGTTGTCTGTGGTGGTGCGCAGCGCCTGGCGCACGCCGGACACCAGGACGTCGGTGTGCTGGGCCAGCACCGCCAGGAACAGATCCTGCTTGGACGTGAAGTGCTGGTAGAGCACCGGTTTGCTGACCCCGGCCCGGTCGGCGATCTCGTCCATGCCGGCCGCGTGGAAGCCGCGGTCGACGAACACCTCGCTGGCCGCCTCGAGCAGCTGTTCGCGGCGCTCGCCGCGCGGTAGACGCCCACCGCGGCGCGCGGATTTGCGCGCTGCCGACTCGGCGAGGTCTCTCATCCGGCCGACACTACTACTCGCCGTTGTGCGGGGCTCTGAGTCGCCGGGTATGCCATCCTGGGTCGGTGACGAACGAGCCGGGGCCCCCCGGGGGCGGCCGCGCGCCGGTGCTGCACAGCGACTGGAACCAGCCGCTGCGCGCCCGTCGCGACCCGCTGACCGCCGACGTCGGCCGGCCCCGCTCCAATCGCGACGAGCACCGCGACCTGCGCAAGCAGACCGCCGTCGGCAAGTTCATCACCGCCTACGGCTGGCGTGCGTACGCGTTGCCGGTGCTGGCCGTCATCACCGGTGTGGTGCTGTATCAAACCGTCAGCGGGACCTCGGTGCCCACCACCGAAACCCCGATCGAGGGCCCACCGACCATCGGCGCGGCCGGCACCACCATCGTCGGCGCCCCGCCGCGCGGGCTCACCGAGTTCGACGCCAACCTGCCCGCCGGCATCCTGCCCGCGGGCGGGCCGTTCATCGAGTCCGGCGAGCGCACCTGGCGCATCGTGCCGGGCACCACACCCAAGGTGGGCGAGGGCACCGCCAAGACGTTCACCTACACCGTCGAGATCGAGAACGGCATCGACACCTCGGGCTTCGGCGGCGACGAGGGATTCGCCCGGATGGTCACCGAGACGCTGGCCAACCCCAAGAGCTGGACGCATGATCCGCAGTTCGCCTTCCGGCGCATCGACGCGGTGGCAGGCGGCGAGAAGCCCGACTTCCGGGTGTCGCTGACTTCGCCGATCACCGTGCGCGAGGGCTGCGGCTACGAGATCCCAATCGAAACCTCTTGCTACAACCCGGTTTACGGCGCCGAAGCAGAGCCGCGGGTGTTCCTGAACCTGGCCCGCTGGGTGCGCGGGGCGGTGCCGTTCCAGGGGGACATCGGGTCCTACCGGCAGTACCTGGTCAACCACGAGGTGGGCCACGCCATGGGTTACACCGCCCACGAGCCGTGCGATCGCAACGGTGCACTGGCGCCGATCATGATGCAGCAGACGTTCTCCACCTCCGATGACGACGCCTCGCGCTTCGACCCGCAGTACGTCAAGCCCGATGGCAAGACCTGTCGGTTCAACCCCTGGCCGTATCCGATCGCCTGACGACGATGCGGGGCGTAGCCCCGAGGAGGAGTCAGGCAATTGGGTCATCGCCTAGGGCTCCCGCTCGCGAGTGTGCGGATTTCCACGCCCGCGCGGCGTGTCCTGTGCGAAACCGCACAATGGAGGGGTGTCGTTGCCTCCGCTGGTCGCCCCCGCCGCTGAGCTGACCCCCGGCGAGGTCGCCCGCTACAGCCGGCACCTGATCATCCCGGACATCGGCACCCTCGGGCAGCGGCGGCTCAAGAACGCCCGCGTGCTAGTGATCGGCGCCGGCGGGCTCGGTTCGCCGACGCTGCTATACCTGGCGGCCGCCGGTGTGGGCACCCTCGGCATCGT
>JAIOQK010000246.1 GCA_021413425.1 Mycobacterium sp. | reverse complement strand
GTTCCCGATAATGACCGGGCTTCCCATTTCGCAGGCCACCTGGAACATGGAGATGTGGCTGCCCAGCTGGCGGTGATTCTTTCCGCGAGATCCACCCCACGGTCGTGATCCGGGGGTCATCCACAGCCCTGGGGTGGATTTGGCGGCGGTGACGGGCGGAAAACCGCCGCACCGCCGAGCATGCAGGCTATGTCGTCACCGTTCACGTCGTCACCGTTCATCGGGAGCGAGGCGCTGCGCGCGGGCCGGCTCACCCGGGGCCAGTTGCGGTGGAACTACACCGCCATCCACCCCGACGTCTACGTGGACAAGCACTGCGAGCGCACCCTTGAGGTCAACATCCGGGCGGCATCGCTGTGGGTTCCCGACGGCATCGTCGCGGGACGGGCGGCGGCCGCACTGTACGGCGTGGGCTGGGTCGACGCGGACACGCCGGTCGAGGTGATCGGCCGCAGCCGACGACCCCGGCCCGGCGTCGTCGTGCGCGAGGAGCGCATCCGTGCCGACGAGTACACCACCGCCGACGGCATGTGTGTGAGCACGCCAGTGCGCACCGCACTCGACCTTGCCCGCCACCTGCCGAGGAGCAGAGCCATGACGCATCTCGACGCCCTGGCCGCCGTGACGGGCATCGAACCGGCGGCCGTGCTGGCGCTGGCCCGTCGATATCCCGGGGCGCGGGGCGTTCGTCGCGCCAGGGCGATCCTTCCCATGATCGACGCGGGCGCGCAGTCGCCGCGCGAGTCGTGGCTGCGGATGGTGCTGCTCGATGCCGGACTGCCCCGGCCGCAGACACAGATCCGGGTCAGCGATGGCTACCAGACGGCGTTCATCGACATGGGGTGGGAGGAGGTGAGGATCGGTGTCGAGTACGACGGCGACCACCATCGCTCGGACCGGCATCAGTTCGTCAAAGACATCGGCCGCTACGAGATGCTCAGCGGCTTGGGTTGGCAGATCATCCGCGTGGTCAAGGAGCACGGCCGGGCGTACATCGTGGAGCGGGTGCGGGAGGCGTTCTGCCGGCGGGGCGCCCCGCTCGCGAAATCCGCCTGAGGGTCGCGATCGGGGCGGAATCCACAGCCCTGGGGTGGATCTCGCGGGAGGAGGGTTAGACCGGGTCGCGCGCGGCCGGGCAGGACATGCACCGCGGGCCGCCGCGGCCGGTGCCCAACTCCCCCGCCGCGATGGGCAGCACCTCGATACCGGCATCGGCCAGGCGGGCGTTGGTCTCGGTGTTGCGCTCATAGGCGACGACGACGCCGGGGGCCAGGGCCAGGGTGTTGTTCCCGTCGTCCCACTGCTCACGTTCGGCGGTCACCGGATCCAGCCCGGTGTCGATGACACGGAGCCGCTCGATGCCCATCGCGTCGGCGGCGGCGGTGACGAACGGCGCCTCCTCTGCGATCTTGATCCCAGCCTCGGTACGCGTGAGGGTGAAGGCCGACAGCGTGTTGGAGATGTTCGGGTACATCACCACTGCGTCGACGTCGACCATGGTGCAGACCGTGTCGAGGTGCATGGTCGCGCGCTGCTGGGCGATCGGCACCGCCAGCACGGTGTGCGCCAGATCATCGTCGAACAGACTGCGCGCCAGAGCTTCCGCCCCGGCGGGTGTGGTGCGCTCCCCCACCCCGACGGCCACCACTCCGCGGGAGAGCAGCAGCACGTCGCCGCCCTCGACGGGCGCAGTGTGCGACTCGTACGCGCGCCGGACCCCGAGGAAGCGGGGATGGTGGGCGTAGATCAGATCGGTCAGCGAGGCCTCGCGAATGCGGGCCGGCAGGGCCAGGGAGGTGATGGCGAAGCGCGGGCCGATCCAGAACGATGAGTCGCGGGTGAACATCAGGTTGGGAAGCGGGTCTATGACGAAGTCACCGCCGTGATGCATGCGCCGCACCAGCGAGGTGTCCGCCTGCCCGCCCACCGGTAGTTCGGTGAACGTCATCCCTGCCACCAGAATGTGCGCCAACTCCGCCGGCGGCAGGCCGCGCAGATGAGCGGACAGTTCCTGGGCGAGCAGCGTGCCGAGTCGCCGGCCGTCGACCGCGGCGGTGATGCCCTGCATCCGGGCGGCCCCGCTGTCGAGGGCCTCGGTCAGCAGATCGGCCAGCAGCATCACCTCAACTCCGCGAGAGCGCAGCAGGGCGGCGAAGGCGTCGTGTTCGTCCTGGGCGCGCGAGACCCATGGCAGGCCGTCGAAAAGCAGGGCATCGTTGTTGCGGGGGGTGAGGCGCTTCAATTCCGGGCCCGGCCGGTGCAGGATGACGGCGCGCAGGGTGCCGACCTCGGAGTCGACGCCCAGGGTGACGGTCACAGACAGAACGCTATCGCCGCCCACGTTATCGAACGTGTGTGCGATATAGTGCGAGGGTGCCGGTTGCGGTCCAGACCTCGCTGTTCGACCATTCCGAGCGCCGCGACCTCGGCGCCGGCGCGTGGGTGGAGGTGCGTTCGTCCTGGGCGGAGAACCCCGACGCCCTGTTCACCGAGTTGTCCGCGGCGGTGCAGTGGCGCGCCGAACGGCGCCAGATGTACGACCGCGTGCTCGACGTGCCACGACTGGTCAGCTTCTGCGACCTGACCGTTGAGCCGGCACCACACCCGGCGATCGCCCGGCTTCGCCGCCGCCTCAACGACATCTACGCGGGTGAACTCGGTGAGCCCTTCACCACCGCCGGGTTCTGTCTCTATCGCGACGGCACCGACAGCGTCGCGTGGCACGGCGACACGATCGGGCGCAGCAGCACCGACGACACCATGGTGGCGATCGTGAGCCTGGGTGCCACCCGGCTGCTGGCGATGCGGCCGAAGGGCGGCGGCGCCTCACTGCGCTTCCCGCAGCACCACGGCGATCTGCTGGTGATGGGCGGCTCGTGTCAGCGGACCTGGGAGCACGCGGTGCCTAAGACGACGGCAGCCACCGGACCGAGGATCAGCATTCAGTTCCGGCCGCACAACGTGCGCTAGACCTATCGCCGGATGGCGTTGACCCCGGCGATGAGCAGATCCCGCGCCCGCTGCACGTTCACCGGAGCCACCGGTTTATCGGGCAGCACAAGGGGATTCGCGGATACGATCACCTGATAGACCCCGAAGTGGGCGGAGTAGTTGAACAGCTCTCCGGTGCGGGCCTTACCGTCGATGATGGTCTGCACCACACGGTGCACACCGATTGTCTCGGCGGCGTCGATGGTGGGCACCTCGACCACCTCGACCGTGCCGCGCGACGTCCCGCCGGCGAAGGCGACCTTGCGGCAGTCCGGTCCCGGCTCGACGACGGGGACCGCCTCGCTGGTCTCGACGGCGATGACGACGAAGCGGTTGCCCTCGCCCTCGGCGGAGACGGCGGCCATGTTGCCCTCGGTGCCGGGTGGGACGAGCTGACCGGTGGCGAACGGCGCGCAGCCGGGCGGGTCGAATTTCACTCCGTCGGGCAGCTTCTGGCCGGAGAGCAGCCGGGGATCGATTCCGGTGGGTGCCACCTCGGTGACGCTGAACTGCGGCCCGAAACTCGCCTTGATCGAGCTGATCCGGCTGATGTCGGCTTTGGCCCCATTACCGGTCCCCGAACAGCCGACCAGCACGCCGACGCACACCACCGCCGCGGCCACTGTCCGGATCACCATCGCGGCAAATGTACCGCCGGTTTCCTTCCGGAGCGTGCAGCCGCGGGCTCAGCGATTGAGCCACCAGATGTCGGTGGACATCACCGTGGCGAACCCGCACCACAACGGGTACGGAGCCAGCGCCGCACCGAACACCGGATCGGCGTCGGCCGCCCGGCGGGCGAGATCGGCGCTGCTGGCCGTCAACGCTGCAGCCACCACGGCCGCGGGTCCCAGCCTGTGCTTGGCGAAGAACACCCAACTCCAAGCGGCGTTGAGCACCAGGTTGGCACCCAGCGCGGCGGTGTATGCGCGGGCCTTGCTCTCGCGCCCGTCAGCGCGGAACCGGGTGATCGCCGCCGCCGAGGTGACGGCGATGTCGGCGTAGAGCGCGCTCCACGCGATCGGGAACACCGCGTTGGGCGGCACGTAGCGGGGTTTGCGGATCGTGGTGTACCAGCCCTGCACGCCTTGCCCGCTGGCAGCGGCGCCGGCCGCGGCCGCGGCGATGGCGGCCAAACCGGTCCCCAGCAGAGCTTTACGCATACATCCACCGTAGGCGATTCAGCTGACCCGGTCAGCCAACCGACGCCCGGATGACCTGCCTTGTCACCGAACGGATTTCGTGGGCGAGTTCAGGGGCGATACGTACCTGATCCGGCTCCGGGACATCGAAGTTGGTGACCACCACCCCGGGTTCGTCGCGGTCCCACTCGGCCCCGAATCGGTCGAGGATGTGGCGCATCGCCAGATTGTCGGACAGTAGCCGCGCGGTGAACCGCTGCACCCCACCGGCGCGCGCGGAGATGATCAGCGCATCCATCAGGAAGCTGCCGATACCGCGGCCCTGGTAGTCGTCGGCGACGATGAACGCGATCTCTGCGGTGGCCGGGTCGTCGAGGTCGCGGACGAACCGGACGTCGGCCACCACCGGCCCGTCCGCACCGTCGAGCAGGACCCAGACGAAGTGGTCGACGTAATCCACCTGGAACAGGTAGTTCATCAGCGCCGGACTGGGCGCGCGGGTGGACATGAACCGGCGGTAGAGGGTCTCGGAGGAGAATTCCACCGACGGGTGGTTGGACCGCTCGCTGTCGCCGGGCAGCACCGGGCGCAGCATCAGTTCGCTGCCGTCGGCGAACGGGACGGCGATCGGGGTGATGAAGGCGGCGAGGCGCTGACGCACGGTGCGGAGCAACCGCTCACTGACGCCGGGCAGATCGGCCATCGCGCCGAACGCCTTCTCGTCGCCGATGTATCCCGACAATGTTTCGGTGGCGGTGACGGTGGCGGTGCGCGGCTTGTCGCGCAGCAGGGCGATCTCGCCGACGATCACGCCGGCGCCGACCTCGTCGAGAATCACCTCCCCGTCATCCCCGCTGTGGCTGACGGCGGCGACCCCGGACTGGATCAGGACGAAGAAGACCGCCTGCTCGCCCTGGCGCATGAGCACCTGCCCGGACTCGGCGCGCAACGGCCGCAACCGCTCCGCCAGCGATGTGAGCTGCTCGAGTTCACACCCCTCGAACAGCTCCATCTCGGCGAGCCCGCGGGCGCGCAGAGCCACCAGCTCGGGGCTGTTCTCCAGCGCCGAAGCCAGGCTGCTGCCCTCGGTCATGGGGTTTATCGTGCCAACAGGTTGACGATGCCGCCGAAGGCACCCGGCATCGCACCCGCGGCGGGCACGATCATCGCTCGCACCTGCGCCGCCCCGCTGGCGGCCAGCAGTCCGGCGGTCAGCAGCCGATACCGGCGAGACATCGCACGCCACCGCCGGTCGTAGTCGCCGGGACGGTCGCTCAGTACGCAGTCCACCAGTATCTCCGCGCCGCCGAAGGCGATGCCCAGGCCCTCGCCGGTGAGCGCATCGACGTAACCGGCCGCATCGCCGACGAGCATCACCCGTCCGCAGGAGCGGCTGCGCACCCGTTGACGCAGCGGACCGGCGGCGCGGGCCGCGGAAGTGTGTGGCTTGCCGGCCAGTCGCGCCGCGAGGGCGGGAAATGCCCTCAGATGTTCGTCGAACGAGCCCTGGGTCTGGGTCAGGATCGCAACACCGACGCAGTCGTCGTCCACCGGCGTGACATAGGCCTCGGTGTCCTTGGCCCAGTACACCTCGACGGTGTCGCTCCACGGAGCGACCTGGACATGGCGCCGGATCCCCCAGCGGCGCCGTCCCCGGGCCGGCTGGTTGAGCCCGAGTGCGCGGCGGATGGGCGAGTGCAGTCCGTCGGCGGCGGCGAGATAGCGGGCCTCGATGTCACCGCAGCGCACGCCTGCGCCGTCCTGTGTCACCGGGCCGATATCGCGGTGCTCGAATCGCACACCGGCGTCCGCGGCGGCGTCCTGCAGGGCCTCCGAGAGCACGGTGCGTCGCACCCCCATGCCCTTGCCGGCGCTGAAGTCCGCCTCCACCCGCCGCGTCGCGTCCAGATAGGTGATGCCGCGAAACGGCCTGCCGTGCAACGCGACACCGAGCGACTCGAGTTGCGCGACGGTGTGCGGCATCAGACCTTCCCCGCAGGCCTTATCGATGGGCCCGCGGCGGCGGTCGATGACGACGGTGTCCAGTCCGGCCCGGGCGGCGTGGATGGCCGTGGCCAGCCCGGCCGGCCCCGCCCCGGCGACGATGAGGTCGGTCATGACAACCTCGCCAGTGCGGCGTTCTCGGTGTTGATCCTGGTGGCCAGAAGCGCGGCGTTGAGCACCGTGAACACCAGCGCCGTGATCCAGGCGGTATGCACCAGTGGCAGCGCGATGCCCTCGGCCACCACCGCGACGTAATTGGGGTGGGTGGTCACGCGATAGGGGCCCCCGGTCACCCGCTGCGCACCGGGGACGATGACGACGCGGGTGTTCCACTGCCTGCCCAGCGTGGTGATGCACCACCACCGGAGTGCTTGCGCCGCAATGACAATGGCAAGCATGGGCCAGCCGAGCCAGGGCAAAAACGGCCGGTCGGCGACGGCGACCTCAACCAGACAGCCCACCAGCAAACCCGTGTGCAGGACGACCATGACGGGGTAATGACCGGCGCCGAACTCGACACCGCCGCGGCTGCGGCTCCACGCGAGGTTGCGCTGGGAGACCACCAGCTCGGCAACCCGCTCAACGGCGACGGCGGCGATCAGCAGCACGTACCAGATCACGATGCGCGCACCGTCACGGCCATTGCAGCAGAACGAGTTCCGAGCAGAAGCCCGGTCCCATCGCCATCATCACGCCCGGTCCGGGGGCCGGGTGTTTGGCGATGGTGTCGCGCAGCACGTGCAGCACCGACGACGACGACAGGTTCCCGATCTCGGCCAGGGAGCGCCAGGTGAGCTCCAGTGCGTCGTCGGGCAGGTCGAGGCTGCCGACGATCGCCTCGATGACCTTGGGGCCGCCGGGATGGCTGACCCAGGTGCCGATGTCGTCGATCGTCAGGTCGTGGGCGCCGAGGAATCCGGTGACGTCACCGCGCAGGTACCTACTCACCACCTCGGGCACGTCGGCGGACAACACCAACTGCAGTCCGCTTGATCCGACGTCCCAGCCCATGGTGCGCAACGAATCCGGGTAGAGGTGGCTGCGGGAGTCGACGATGGCGGGCCCGGAGGCGCCGATCTCGCGGGCGCGGCGTTCACCGACGGCTACTACCGCGCCGGCCCCGTCGCCGAACAGCGCACTGCCGACCCAGCCTGCTATCTCGGATTTCAGTGCGGGGAAGGTCAGCGAGCACAGTTCCACCGACAACAGCACCGCCACGTCGTCAGGTGCTCCGCGCAGATAGTCGTGTAGTCGCGCCACACCCGCCGCACCGGCCACGCAGCCAAGGCCGAACATCGGCACCCGGCGGACCTCGGGGCGCAGGCCGAGTCGGGTGGCCACCCGGGCCTCCAGCGAGGGCACCATGATTCCTGTGACCGTCGTCGAGAAGATCACGTCAACGTCGGCGGGTTGCAGGCCGGCTTCGTCGAGAGCCGCGGAAACCGCCTGACAGCCGAGGTCCACCGCATGCTCGATGAACAGGTCGTTGGCCGTACCGAAGTCGGTCAAATCGGGGTACGCCTCGATTGGCAACACCAGGTTTCGATGCGAGACCTTGGCGGAGCGGTGCAGGCTCCGCAAAATTTCCTCGTGCGCGGCGAACTCCGGCTTCGCCAGGAACGCCTCGGTGATCTCGTCTTGGCTGTAGCGGTTCGGGGGCAGCGCCCCCTGCACTCCGGCGATCACACTGGCCGGGCGGCCCGGAGCAGGTTTGCTCGTCACTCTTCCCAGTATGCCCTGAGGCCAACCCGCGGCCCCTTACCGAACGCTGACGGTGTGACCGAAACCGCAGTTTTACTGCCGTTTTCGGGGCCACGGCAGCCAGTAGGGCACCGCGGCGGCGTACCGGTCGAAGGCCGCCCCGTACATTCGCCGATATCGGGCCTCCTTGAACAGTGGCGCGATCGCGCAGTACGCGGTGAACGTGACGGCCACCACAAGCTGATCGGGGGTCCACGTCGGGACGGTCCACAGCGTCAGCGCGAAGGAGACGTAGATGGGCTGGCGGGTCAGCCGGAACAGCCCGGTCTGCGGCATCGGTGGGTACACCGGTTTGCGACCGCGCAGCAGGGCCGTCCAGCCCAGGCTGCCGGTCTGCAGTGACAACCCCGCATCCGCCATCGACTTGCCCAGCAACAACCACGCGCCCGCGTAGAGCAGCACCCACACCACCAGTGCCGGCCCATCGGCCTGCCACCAGATCGTGCCCGTCGGTGTCCAGAACGCGAAGAGAACGAACACCCCCAGCGCGGCGATGGTGGCGTAGGTCGTGGACGACAGCGTCGAGCCGGCGCCCATCGGGGCCAACCGGCCCAGCAGCGCCCTGCCCCGGCCGGTGAGCAGCAGTGAGTGGACGACGGGGAACTGCAGCAGCAGCGCGGCGTTGGCGACCCATGACCACGGCGCCGCAACGGTGCCCACCGACCGGCTCATCCCGAAGTACATCGCCGCCATCATGGTCCCGACGCCGAGTACGAAGCTCAGGTGGCAGATCAATCCGTAACTCAGCGCCAGCGCAGTGCGGCGGCCATCTCGCGCGACGACGCCGCGTGAGATCTCATCAGCCGGCAACTGCGTCACACCTGCCAAGGGTAGCCCTTGTAGCGTTGGGTCTATGGGACTGCGCAGGAGCCTGCCGATGCTGCGCTGGTCGGTGGTCCGCACCGGGTTGGGCATCAAGAGGTTCAACACGACAGGACAGTTGGGCGACGGGCGGGAATCGGCCGCAGCCGACTATGTCGTGGCGCACGCCCGCGAAGGCGATATCGACGACGTCATCGCCACGATTGACCGGTACGCCTATGAGAAATCCTTTCTGGTCAACGTCGGCGACGAGAAGGGCGCGCTGCTCGACGCCGCCGTGCGTCGCTGCGGTGCCGGGCTGGCACTCGAGTTGGGCACCTACTGCGGATACGGTGCGTTGAGGATCGCCCGCGCCGCACCGTCGGCCCGGGTGATCTCGGTGGAACTCGCGGCGGCCAATGCCGAAGTGGCGCGACGTATCTGGGCCCACGCGGGTGTGGCGGACCGCATCACGTGCGTCGTGGGGACCATCGGCGATGGCGGACGCACCCTCGACGCACTCGAAACCGACCACGGGATCACCGCCGGGGCACTGGATTTCCTGTTCATCGACCACGATAAGGACGCCTACCTGGCTGATCTGCAGGCAATCGTCGGTCGCGGTTGGCTGCACCCGGGCTCGATCGTCGTCGCCGACAATGTCGGCTTTCCCGGATCCCCGAAGTACCGCGGCTACATGCGCGATAACGAGGGCACGCACTGGCACACCGTGGAGCATCGCACCCACGTCGAGTATCAGACCCTGCTGCCGGACCTCGTGCTGGAGTCGGATTACCGCGGCTGAGAGCCGTCGGCGTGCAGCGGTTCCGGTGCGGGGCCCCCTTCGCTGATACCCATCCGGTCGTGAAGTTTCACCAGCGGTGTGGGTGCCCACCAATTCCACTTGCCCGCCAGATGCATGAACGCCGGGACCAGCACCAGTCGCACCAATGTGGCGTCGACCAGGATCGCCAGCGTCAGGCCGGTGCCGAACAACCGCATCACCGACACCTGGGCGGCGATCAGCGCGGCGAATGAGATCGCCATGATCAGGCCCGCGGCGGTGATCACCCGGCCGGTGTGTGCCAATCCCAGGGCGACGCTCTCGTCGTTGTCGGCGGCGGTCTGCGGGGAGGCCAGCCAGAACTCGCGGATCCGGGAGATGAGGAACACCTCGTAGTCCATCGAAAGTCCGAAC
>JAIOQK010000038.1 GCA_021413425.1 Mycobacterium sp. | reverse complement strand
CGGCCGCGACGGGTCTCGGTCTCCGGGGGACGCCAGGGCATCGTCGAGGGCTCCGGGCGCCGGTGCGTGGGCCGGTAGGGCTGCTCCACGCGGGGCTCCCCCCACGATGGCGGCGGCGGAGCGTAACGCTGCGCCGCGATGTGGGGAACTTCCGTAGCCTCCTGAACAACCTCTTCGATGACCTCTTCGGTCATGTCCTCTTCGATGACCTCTTCGGTCACGTCCTCAATGATCTCCTCGACCACCACCCGGGTGGTGACCTCCTCGGTGATCACCTCGGTCACGCGGCTGCTCTCCACCCGGTCGGGCGCCGGTGGCATCGACATGGCGAGCGGTTCGGCCACCCGCTCGGACTCCAGGGCCGGCCGGTCGCCGAGGTCGGTGCCGAGCAGGGCCTCGAGGTTGGCTCGCAGGGAGATCAGCTCCGACCGCAACGCCGACATCTCATCGGCGGCCTGGGCACGCAGTTCATGTCCGAGCTGGCGGCGCAGATGCGCCTCGACGGACAGCTCGTACTCGCGGCGCGCGGAGATTTCGCGGTCCAGTTGCAGGTCGTACACGAACTTCATGTCCCGGGCGCGGGCCTCATCGAGCTGGCTCTGGCGCCGATAGGCCACTGAGACAAAGGCTGCCAGCACCGCGGCCCATAGCGACAGGATGACCGCCAGCCGCAACAGCTCAACACGATTGGTGAACACCAACGTGGAACTGGCCAGGATGGCCAGCACCAGCAACGCCGACAACAGGAGCCAACCCGGCCTGCGGCCGCTGCGCCTGCTCCGAACGCCGCGGGGCGGGACGGTCATGGCCTGACTCTACCGCGTGAACACGCCGTGGCCTGCGCGCAAGCTGCGGCGATTCGCCCGTGGCCACAGCTGCACCGGCGCTAGTCCGAGGAGTCTGCGGCGTCCACATTCGCGTCGGTTGGAGACCTGCAGCAATGCTGAAGCCATAGCGCCGAGACGACGAGCAGCAACGCGCTCAGCGCCGCGACCGCCACTCCGGGGGTATCGGCGGCGGCCACCCGCAATTCCATCCGCCGGGGAAGGACATATGCCAGGACTCCGGTCCACCACCCCAACGCCAGCGCGCCTACCCAGGCCGATGCTTTGGCGACCGCGACGCTGCGGGCCACCGCGAGGGGATTCAGCCGGTTGCCGCCGACACCGATCTGCCCGTCGCGAATCCGCCGGCGCACCGACAGTCCCCAGGCCGCCTCGGCGACGGCGACGGCGAACAGGGACAGCCCGGTCCACAGCGTGACCGGCGGGAAGTACCGGTATAGCAACCGGATGAACAGATAGCTCACCACCGCCGCGGCGAGTACGCCCGCGGCCAGATCCCGGCTGCGCGTCAGACCCATCACGACGGCTGGTAGTTCAGCGTCAGCTCGGTCCGGCGTACGCCGTCGCGCTCAGCCGCATCAATCTCCTCGAGCAATTCGGACACCGGCCGGTGGCGCCCGTCGACCAGCAGTTCGGCGGCCGGGTCGAGCGCCAGCCAGGGCATCAGCACGAAGGCGCGCTGGTGAGCGAGCGGATGGGGCAGGGTGAGTTCAGGATCGTCGGAGACCACCTCGCGATCGCCGTCGGCGCACGACACCAGATCGACGTCGAGGGTCCGCGGACCCCATTTCTGATCGCGCACCCGCTCGTTGTCGTTCTCCAGCTGCTGGGCACGGTGCAGCCAGCCGTGCGGATCGAGCGACTCATCGTCGGCGACGACGACGGCATTGAGGAAGGCCTGCTGCTCGACACCACCCCACGCGGCAGTCTCGAACACCGGTGACACCGCCACAACCGCCTCGCCCAGGCAAGCGACGACGGCCTGCAGTCGGGCGAACCGATCGCCCATATTGGAGCCGATCGAGAAAACGACGCGGGTCACGCATCCCTACCGATGATCTGCCCGCCGCGTCGGGAGCGACGGGAGCGGCGCGCCACCACCGCGACATCGCTGAACGTCAGCGGAATGGGGGCCTGCGGTTTGTGCACAACGACCTCGACGGCGTGCACCCGTTCGTCGGTCATCGCATCCTCGGCGATCTCGGCGGCGACGGTCTCGATGAGATCCCGGGCCGGCCCGGCGACGATATCGGCAGCGCGTTGCGCCAGCACGCCGTAGTCGTAGGTGTCGTTGAGGTCATCACTGGCCGCGGCCGCCGCCAGGTCGATCCACAGCGTGATGTCGATGATGAAGTCCTGTCCGTCACGCCGTTCGTGCTCGAACACGCCGTGGTTGCCGCGCACGGCCAAGCCGCGCAACTCGATTCGGTCAGCCACCGGCAGTCTCCGCCCCGTTATCCGCCCCGTTCCAGGCCCGGAGGACCTTCAGCGCGTCCACGCTGGCACGCACATCATGGACCCGCACGCCCCACGCTCCGTGCTGCGCGGCCAGCACCGAGATCACCGCGGTGGCGACCTCCCGGCCGTCTGGGGGGCGGGGTGCCCTATCGCGGTCGGACAGCAGCGTTCCCAGGAAGCGCTTGCGCGAAGCCCCCACCAGAACCGGCAGACCGGTGTCGACGAGGACGGGCAGTGCGTGCAGCAGGGCCCAATTGTGTTGGGCGGTCTTGGCGAAGCCAAGGCCCGGGTCGATGATCAGATCGCTCTCAGCGACGCCGGCCTCCACCGCGGCGCCCACGCATGCGAGCAGTTCACTGCGGACCTCTGCGACGACATCCCGATAGCCGGGGATGTCGTGCGGCTCGGCGGATTGCACCGAGCGCCAGTGCATGAGAATCCACGGCACGCCGGCCTGTGCCACCACTGAGGCCATCGCCGGATCGGCCTGGCCGCCGCTGACGTCGTTGACGATGCTCGCGCCGTTATCCAGCGCGGCTCGTGCCACGGCGGCGTGCATGGTGTCGATACTGACCGTGACACCTTGTGCAGCAAGCTCTTTCACGACCGGAACGACGCGTGTGACTTCAAGCTCAGTATCGATCCGGACCGCTCCGGGTCGGGTGGACTCACCACCCACGTCGATGATCACCGCGCCGTCGGCGGCGAGGGCGAGTCCGTGATCAACGGCCCGCCCGGGATCGAGATAGCGTCCGCCGTCGGAGAATGAGTCGTCGGTGACGTTGACGACACCCATCACCTGCACGTGCGGTGGGTCTGTGCTCACCTGCGCAGGATGAGATCCAGCGCCTCGGCGCGAGACGCGTTGTTGGTCTTGAACAAACCTCGTACGGCCGACGTGGTGGTGATCGCACCGGCTTTGCGGACGCCCCGCATCGCCATACACAGATGCTCTGCCTCGACGACGACGATGACGCCGCGGGGCTTGAGCTTACGGACCACCGCGTCGGCGATCTGTGCGGTCAGACGCTCCTGAACCTGGGGCCGCTTAGCGTAGAGATCTACCACGCGGGCCAGCTTCGACAGCCCGGTGATTCGGCCATCCTCCCCCGGGATGTACCCGACGTGCGCCATACCGTGGAAGGCCACCAGGTGATGCTCGCAGGTGGAGTACATCGGGATCTGCTTTACCAGAACGAGCTCGTCATGTCCCTCGTCGAAAGTGGTGTCCAGCACGTTGTCGGGGTCGGTGTAGAGCCCGGCGAACATCTCCTGGAAGGCCCGGGCCACCCGGGCCGGGGTGGCTTTGAGGCCGTCACGGTCGGGATCCTCACCGACAGCCAGCAGCAGTTCGCGAACGGCCGCCTCCGCACGCTCCTGGTCGAACAGGGGAACGTCAAGGGTCACTGAGTCACGCTTGGGCATTCCAGCTCCGTTTCGTCAATCAACTGCCGGCCGGCGTAGACCGGCCGCTGTCGTCACTCGGATCATCACCGGTGGTGGGTCCGGAGCCGGAATGTGTCGGCGTGTGGTGCGGCTGATGCGGCGGCGCCGGCGGGCTCTGCGGGCCCTGGGGGGTGCCCCACCCGGGTGGTGGCGGATACCAGTAGCCCTGCTGCGGGGGCGGCGGCCAACCCGGCTGGGCCGGACCGTTGCGATAGTCCGGCTGGGCCGGACCGTTGCGATAGTCCGGCTGGGCCGGACCGTTGCGATAGTCCGGGCGGGCGTGCTGCGGCCCGCGCGCGTGCGCCCCGTTGCCGTTTGCAGGCGGCTGCTGAGCCTGGTGGGCGGCGGAGGCCTGCGCGATCGCCGTTTTGAAGGCCGGCTCGGGTACCGGGCGCGGCCATGGTTCGCCGCGCTCGATCGCCAGTTCCCCGGGGGTCTTGATCGGCGGCTTGTCCGAGGGAATGCGGCCGCCGAAGTCGTCGAACACCGTGAGGCGCGGACGCTTGGCCACATTGGCGAAGATGGCCTGGAGTTCGGCGCGATGAAGCGTTTCCTTCTCCAGCAGCTCGCCGGCCAGGATGTCGAGAACATCGCGATACTCCGTCAGGATGGCCCACGCCTCGGTGTGCGCGGCCTCGATGAGCTTGCGCACCTCGTCGTCGATGTCGCGGGCCACCTCATGGCTGTAATCGGCCTGGGTGCCCATCGTGCGGCCCAGGAACGGGTCGCCGTGCGGCCCGCCCACCCATCGCGAACACCAGCCGGGCGATCATCTCCGAACGGGTCATCAGACCCTTGTCGTCCTCGGGCACTGACACCGCGTGCCCGCCGGTACGGCCGCGGGCCAGGATGGTGACCTTGTAGATCGGCTCGATATCGGGCATCGCCCAGGCCGCCAGTGTGTGGCCGCCCTCGTGGTAGGCGGTGATCTTCTTCTCGGTCTCGCTGATCACCCGGCCCTTTCGCCGGGGACCGCCGATCACCCGGTCGACGGCCTCCTCGAGAGCGGCGCCGGTGATGATCGTCCCGTTCTCCCGGGCGGTGAGTAGCGCGGCCTCGTTGATGACATTGGCGAGATCGGCGCCGGACATACCGACGGTGCGCTTGGCCAGTCCATCGAGATCCGCGTCGGGGGCCAGCGGCTTGCCGTGCGAATGCACCCGCAGCACGGCCTTCCGGCCGGCCAGGTCGGGGCTGGACACCGGGATCTGGCGATCGAAGCGGCCCGGCCGCAGCAGCGCGGGGTCGAGGATGTCGGGCCGGTTGGTGGCCGCGATCAGGATGACGCCCTGGCGCTCACCGAAGCCGTCCATCTCGACCAGCAACTGGTTGAGGGTCTGCTCACGCTCGTCATGGCCGCCGCCGAGGCCCGCACCGCGCTGCCGGCCCACCGCGTCGATCTCGTCGACGAAGATGATGCACGGCGAGTTCTGCTTGGCCTGCTCGAACAGGTCACGCACCCGGGAGGCACCGACACCGACGAACATCTCCACGAAGTCCGAACCCGAGATGGTGAAGAACGGCACACCCGCTTCGCCGGCCACCGCGCGCGCGAGCAGGGTCTTGCCGGTGCCGGGCGGGCCGTAGAGCAGCACACCCTTGGGGATCTTCGCGCCCAGGGCCTGATAGCGGCCGGGGTTCTGGAGGAAGTCCTTGATCTCGTAGAGCTCCTCGACCGCCTCATCGGCACCGGCGACGTCGGCGAAGGTGGTCTGCGGCATGTCCTTGGACAGCAGCTTGGCCTTGGACTTGCCGAACCCGAAGCCCATTCGGCCGCCGGTTTGCATCCGTGAGAACAGCACGAACAAGCCGACCAGCAGCAGTAGCGGCAGCATGTAGATCAGCAGCGAACCGAGCACACTGGGCTGATTGACCATGGTGTTGGTCTTGATGCCCTTGGCGGTCAGCGACTCGAACAGCGTGACCGCGTAGCCGGTGGGGTACTTCGCGATCACCTTGGTGGACTTGGCGGTGTCGTCGGTGGCGCTCTTCAACTCCAGGCGCAGCTGCTGTTCACGATCGTCGATCTGCGCGATCTTGACGTTGTCTGTGCTGATCTGGGACACCGCCACCGAGGTGTCCACCGGCTTGAACCCGCGGGTGTCGTCGTTGAGATAGAAGAACAGCCAGCCCAGCACCAGTACGGCGCCAACCACGGTCAGCGTGCGGATAACAGTTTTGCGGTTCATCGAGCATGCGGCCGCGAAGGGCCCCTGTCCTTCCTGTGGCTGGAATATTTCAGGCTACCGCTACATCAACGCCCGTAAGACCCCTGATGGTTTCCGTCAGGGTTTGTTTCCACGTTACCTTCGCCGTTGGCGGTGACCAGCGGTTGTGCTTGGCTACATGACGTGGTCAGCAGCCCCGCTCAGGTGATCGAACGGACCGTCGAGGTCAACGGGGTCGCGCTGCGGGTGCTCGAGGCCGGCCCGCCCGATGGCCCGGTGGTGGTCCTGACCCACGGCTTCCCGGAACTGGCCTACTCCTGGCGGCATCAGATTCCGGCCCTGGCGGCGGCCGGCTTCCACGTGCTGGCACCTGACCAGCGCGGATACGGCGGTTCATCGTGCCCCACACAGCTCGAGGCATACGACATTTCCGCACTGACCGGCGACGTGGTCGGCCTGCTCGACGTGGTCGGAACCCGTCGCGCCGCCGTGGTGGGCCACGACTGGGGAGCCGTGGTGGCCTGGAGTACCCCGCTGCTGCACCCCGACCGGGTCGCGGCGGTGGCCGGCCTGAGCGTCCCACCGGTGCCCCGCCCGCTGACTCCGCCGACCGAGGCGTTCCGGCGCATTTTCTCCCGACACTTCTTCTACGTTCTGTATTTCCAGCAACCCGGTCCGGCCGACGCCGAGATGGCCGCCGACCCGCGTCGGTCCCTGCGCCGCATGCTGGGCGGGATGAGGGCTCCGCAAGACGAGGCCTCGGCGCTGCGGATGCTCGCCCCCGGACCACAGGGTTTCATCGACCGGCTGGGCGAACCCGAGCAGCTGCCGGACTGGCTGACCACCGATGAACTGGACCACTACGTGCACGAGTTCAGCCGCACCGGATTCACCGGAGCGCTGAACTGGTATCGCAACTTCGAACGCAACTGGGAGATAATGGCCGATCCGCCTGCCCGCACCATCGCCGTCCCGGCGCTCTTCGTCGGCGGCACCGCTGACCCCGTACTCAATTTCACCAGGACGGATCGAGCCCGCGAGGTGGTCACCGGACCGTATAGAGAAGTGATGCTCGAGGGTGCCGGTCACTGGATTCAGCAGGAGCGCCCGGCGGAGATCAACACGGAGTTACTCAATTTTCTATCCGATGTGAGGTGGACATGAAACGTTCTGCGGTCTGTGCGGCAATGGCCCTGGCCGGTGCGGTGATGGTGTCCGGCTGCGACACCGCGCCGCCGCTCGACTCCAGTGCCCGCCAGGTGACCGTCGTGGGTTCGGGTGAGGTCACGGGCGTGCCTGACACGTTGACCGCCGATGTCGGTGTCGAAGTGGTCGCACCGGACGTGACGGCGGCGATGAATGCCGGCAGTGAGCGCCAGCAGGCGGTGCTCGATGCGCTGGAAGCACGCGGAATCGACGCCGCGGACATCAGCACCACCGGTGTGAGCCTTCAACCGCAGTACGGCGATAACGCCGTCGTCACCGGGTACCGGGCCAGCAACTCGATCAAGGTCACCATCCGCGAGTTGGACGTCGCGTCGTCCACATTGGCGACCGTCATCACCGCCGGCGGCAACGCGGCGCGGATCAACTCGGTGAGCTACTCGATCGACGACGATTCGGAGCTGCTGCGAGACGCCAGGGCGCGGGCGTTCACCGACGCCAGGAATCGGGCGCAGCAGTACGCCGAACTGTCCGGACTCGCACTGGGCAAGGTCATGTCGATTTCGGAGGTGTCCGGCGGGCCGCCGCCACCGGTGACCGGCGGTCGCGCAGAGGCGATGGCAGCAGACGTTCCGCTGCAGCCCGGCCGACAGACGGTGAGTTTCTCGGTTACCGGGGTGTGGGAATTGCG
>JAIOQK010000037.1 GCA_021413425.1 Mycobacterium sp. | reverse complement strand
TCGACCACATCGTCGACATGCGCCGCTACCAGGTGATGATGGAATCGGAGTTCCCCAGCGAGCTGGGCGGCCTCTATAAGAACCTGGAGACCAAGGGCAACCCGTGGGGGCAGAACGCCAAGGAGCGTCTCACCTGGATCGACGAGGTCGACTTCGACGTGCCGGTCTACGGCAAGGACGTCGAATCGTTCGCCGGCTTCGAGTACCTGTTCTGGGTCGGCTGCGCCGGCGCGCTCGACGACCGCGCCAAGAAGACCACCAAGGCCGTCGCCGAACTGCTGTCCGCGGCGGGGGTCAAGTACCTCGTACTCGGTGATGGCGAGACCTGCACCGGCGACTCGGCTCGGCGCTCCGGCAACGAATTCCTCTTCCAGCAGCTCGCGACGCAGAACGTCGAGACACTCAACGATCTCTTCGAGGGCGTGGAGCGGGTGGACCGCAAGGTCGTCGTCACCTGCCCGCACTGCTTCAACACCCTCGGCCGGGAGTACCCACAGGTCGGCGGCAGCTACACGGTGCTGCACCACACCCAGTTGCTCAACCGGCTGGTGCGGGACAAGAAGCTGGTTCCGGTGCAATCCGTCAATGGCGGGCAATCCGGAACCATCACCTACCACGACCCCTGCTACCTCGGCCGGCACAACAAGGTCTATGACGCGCCGCGTGAGTTGATCGACGCCTCGGGCGCCACGCTCACCGAGATGCCGCGTCACGCCGAAACCGGCTTCTGCTGCGGCGCCGGTGGCGCACGGATGTGGATGGAGGAGCACCTCGGCTCCCGGGTCAACCACAACCGCGTCGATGAGGCGCTGACCCTGGACCCCACCACCATCGCGACCGGCTGCCCGTTCTGCCGGGTGATGCTGTCCGACGGTGTCGGCGACCGCGGTAAGTCCGAGCAGGTGGAGGTGGTCGACGTCGCCCAACTGCTGCTCGGGTCGATCGATCGCGGCTCGATCACGTTGCCGGAGAAGGGGACCGCCGCCACGCTGGCCGCCGCTGCCGCACCGGCGATCAGACCTTCCGCGCCCGTCGCAGCACCCGTGCCGGAGCCGGTCGCCGCTGCACCGGCGGCCGCACCCGCAGCCCCCGCAGCCCCCGCGGCCGCACCACAGCCGGCGAAGGGCCTGGGCATCGCCGCGGGCGCCAAGCGTCCCGGGGCCAAGAAGGCCGCACCGGCTCAGGCACCTGCCGCCGAGGCGGCCGAGGCGGCCACGGCGGCCATAGCAGCAGCACCCGCCGCGTCGGCCGAACCGGCCGCGCCGGTCAAGGGCCTGGGCATCGCGCCGGGTGCCAAGCGTCCCGGCGCCACGAAGGCGGCGCCTGCCGCTCCGGCTTCCTCCGAGGCCGCGCCGTCAGCACCGGCCACCGAGGCGCCCGCGGCCGAGCCCGCGCCGTCCCCGCCGCCTACCGACAACGGCGGCGGTCAGCCACCGGTGAAGGGCCTGGGCATCGCGAAGGGTGCCCGCCCGCCGGGGAAGAGAAGCTAGCCTCAGCCGATCTTCTTCATCTGGATGGCGACCTGGGTGACCTGACCGCCCACGCATTCGCCGTTCGAGTCTGCGGTGACGACGCCGCTCAGGCTGGCCCCGTCCAGCGAGTAGCGCAGAACGATGGGCGCGAAGCTGCCATCGGGACACACCATCGCGTCCGGCTTGGACGTGTTGAAGATCCACCGGCCGCCGGCCAGCGTTGCAACCGCCGTCCAGCCGCGGTTGCTGGTGATGTTCGCAGTACATCCCTCGGTGGCGCAGGTCGACTGGACCGTCCAGTAGAACTCGTCGGATCCGCCGTCGATGTCGTATACGCCGTTGAACAGTGGCAGCGCCATCGCGGGCCCTGCCGGGCCGATCGCGGTCAGCGCAGCCGCCGCACATGCCGCCGCCACTGCCTTGACTGACAGGTTCATCCCAGGTCCTTCCTCGTGGTGCTGCAGCAAGTTAACAGCCAGGAAAGCCCTGACAGCGGGCCCCGGACGAGGTGTAGCGAAACCGAGTCCGAGCTGTGACTGGTAAATCGGTTGCCCCATCATGGGAGAATCACCCACGTGAGCACCAACCAGCTGCCGTGGCATTCCACCAGCCAGCACCGGCGGCCGCGCACGTTCGCGCAGTCGAGCAAACTGCAGGACGTCCTCTACGAGATCCGCGGCCCGGTGCACGATCATGCCGCGCGCCTGGAGGCCGAGGGGCATCGGATCCTGAAGCTCAACATCGGCAACCCGGCGCCGTTCGGCTTCGAGGCACCAGACGTGATCATGCGCGACATGATCCAGGCGCTGCCCAACGCGCAGGGATACTCCGACTCGAAGGGCATCCTGTCCGCCCGGCGCGCGGTGGTCACCCGCTACGAACTGGTCGAGGGGTTCCCGCGCTTCGATGTCGACTCGGTATTCCTGGGCAACGGTGTCTCGGAGCTGATCACCATGGCCCTGCAGGCGCTGTTGGACAACGGCGATCAAGTTCTGATCCCGGCGCCGGACTACCCGCTGTGGACGGCCTCAACGTCATTGGCCGGCGGCACCCCGGTGCATTATCTGTGCGACGAGACCAACGGCTGGCAGCCCGATATCGCCGACCTGGAGTCCAAGATCACCCCGCGCACCAAGGCGCTGGTGGTGATCAATCCGAACAACCCGACCGGCGCGGTGTACAGCCGCGAAGTGCTGGCGCAGATGGCGGAGTTGGCCCGCAAGCATGAACTGCTGCTGCTCGCCGACGAGATCTACGACAAGATCCTCTACGACGACGCCAAGCACATCAGCCTGGCCACCGTGGCACCCGACGTGCTGTGCCTGACGTTCAACGGGTTGTCCAAGGCCTACCGGGTGGCCGGTTACCGTGCCGGCTGGCTGGTGATCACCGGCCCCACCGAGTACGCAACGAGCTTCATCGAGGGCATCAGCCTGCTCGCCAACATGCGGCTGTGCCCCAATGTTCCTGCCCAACATGCGATTCAGGTGGCCCTCGGTGGCCACCAGAGCATCGACGATCTGGTGCTGCCCGGCGGCCGGCTGCTCGAACAGCGCGACGTCGCCTGGAACCGGCTCAACGAGATCCCCGGTGTCTCCTGCGTCAAGCCCGAGGGAGCGCTGTACGTCTTCCCGCGACTGGACCCCGAAGTGCACGACATCGTCGATGACGAGAAGTTGGTACTCGATCTGCTGCTGGACGAGAAGATCCTGGTCACCCAGGGCACCGGTTTCAACTGGCCGGCGCCGGATCATCTGCGGATCGTTACCCTGCCGTGGGCCCGGGATCTCGCGAAAGCCATTGAGCGCCTGGGGAACTTCCTGGCCGGTTACCGCCAGTAGACCTCCGCGTGTCGCACTCCCATTCCCACTCCCACTCCCCCGGCGGCGGGCCCGCTCCGCTAGGACCGGTCGCAGCCCGGGTGGTGTTCGCCGCACTTGCTGTGATCGGTCTGGCGGCGGTGATCGGCGCGATTCTGCTCTGGCCGTCAGGCACCAAGGCCGAGATTCCGTTGCCGTTCCAGAACGGCGCCGGCGGATCGGTCACCACAG
>JAIOQK010000383.1 GCA_021413425.1 Mycobacterium sp. | reverse complement strand
GCCAGTGCGAAACAGTTCGGGTCGAAGATGATGTCCTCGGCCGGGAAGCCGACCTCTTCGGTCAGGATCCGGTAGGCCCGGGAGAAGATCTCCTGGCGGCGCTCCAGGTTGTCGGCTTGGCCTTTCTCGTCGAAGGCCATCACGACGACGGCGGCACCGTACTTGCGGCACAGCCGGGCCTCGCGGACGAACTTCTCCTCGCCCTCCTTCAGTGAGATCGAGTTGACGATCGGTTTGCCCTGCACGTTCTTCAGGCCGGTCTCGATGACCTCCCACTTGGAGGAGTCGATCATCACCGGGACGCGGCTGATGTCCGGCTCGGCTGCGATCAGCTTGGTGAACCGGTCCATCGCGGCGACGCCGTCGATCATGCCCTCGTCCATGTTGATGTCGATGACCTGTGCGCCGACCTCGACCTGCTGCAGGGCGACCGACAGTGCGGTGTCGTAATCCTGCGCCTTGATCAGATTGCGGAACCGGGCGGAGCCGGTGATGTTGGTGCGCTCGCCGATGTTGACGAACAGGGAGTCGTCGGTGATGTTGAGCGGCTCCAAACCGGCAAGCCGGGTGGCCACCGCGATGTGCGGTATTTCGCGCGGCGGCGTGCTCTCGACCGCGCGGGCTATCTCGGCGATGTGCGCCGGAGTGGTCCCGCAACAGCCACCGACGAGGTTGACGAAGCCGGCCTCGGCGAACTCGGCGATGTAGCCGGCCTGGCGCTGCGGAGATTCGTCGTACTCGCCGAAGGCGTTGGGCAGGCCGGCATTCGGGTAGCAGGAGACGAAAGTGTCGGCGATCCGGGCCATCTCGGCGATGTAGGGCCGCATCTCCGGTGCGCCCAGGGCGCAGTTGAGCCCCACCGCGATCGGGTTGGCGTGGCGGATCGAATTCCAGAACGCCTCGGTGACCTGACCAGACAGCGTCCGCCCGGGGTGATCGTGCCCGAGATGATCACCGGCCACCGGCGTCCGCGCTCGGCGAACAGCGTCTCGATGGCGAACACCGCTGCCTTGGCGTTGAGCGTGTCGAAGATCGTCTCCACGATGAGCAGGTCGGAACCGCCGTCGATCAGGCCGTTGGCGGCGTCGAGGTAGGCGGCGACCAACTGGTCGTAGGAGACGTTGCGGGCGGCCGGGTCGTTGACGTCCGGCGAGATCGACGCGTTCCGCGTCGTCGGCCCCAGCGCCCCGGCGACGTAGCGGGGCCGCTCCGGCGTGCTGAACTCGTCACAGGCCTTACGTGCCAGGGCCGCGCCGGCGTAGTTCAGTTCGTAGCTCAACTCGGCCATGCCGTAGTCGGCCAGCGAGACTGAGTTCGCGTTGAAGGTGTTGGTTTCCAGGATGTCCGCGCCCGCCTCGAGGTACTCGCGGTGGATGCCGTAGATGATCTGCGGCTGCGTGAGGGTGAGCAGGTCGTTGTTGCCCTGCAGGGCGCTCGGCCAGTCGGAGAACCGCTCGCCGCGG
Source organism: Mycobacterium sp. (assembly GCA_021413425.1). Classification (GTDB taxonomy): domain Bacteria; phylum Actinomycetota; class Actinomycetes; order Mycobacteriales; family Mycobacteriaceae; genus Mycobacterium. The sequence continues at coordinate 9,172 of JAIOQK010000383.1, read as the reverse complement.
TAGCCGGCCTCGTCCGGCCGGTCCCGCTGGATCGCCGTGCCCATCGCGCCGTCTATCACCATGATCCGCCGGCGCAGGGTCGCCGTGAGTTCGTCGGTGCAGTCGGGGCGGATATTGGGTGAAAAAGTTATGACGTCAGCGCTCACACACACTCCTTCCTCGCGGAAGGCGTCCTTAACTCTGCCGAGCGTGGCGGATACCGGCACCAAGCCGGATCCGTTGCAACGCCTCTCGACCAGACGAGTCTACGGTGTCGCCCGTTGAACACGCATGCCCTGCTGGTGACCTGCTCGCCAGCCACCCGGCGGGTCTTATCCGGCTCATCGCAGCCAGGCAGGGCTTAGGCTGGTGAAGTGACCTCGTGGACCTTGGGCGGCGAGCTGCCGGAACTCCACAACGCGATCATCGTGGCTGCCTTCGAGGGCTGGAACGACGCCGGTGACGCCGCCAGTGACGCCCTCGAACACCTGGATTCCACCTGGGAGGCCCGGCCGATCCTGGAGATCGACGATGAGGCCTATTACGACTATCAGGTGAACCGCCCGGTGATTCGCCAGGTCGACGGCGTCACCCGTGAGCTGGTGTGGCCGTCGATGCAGATCTCCTACTGCCGGCCCGCCGGGTCGGACCGCGACATCGTGCTCATGCACGGTGTGGAACCCAACATGCGGTGGCGCAGTTTCTGCGCCGAGTTGCTCGCCATCGCCGACAAGCTCAACGTCGAGACCGTGGTGATCCTGGGCGCGCTGCTCGCCGACACCCCGCACACCCGGCCGGTCCCGGTGTCCGGGGCCGCCTACTCCCCGGAGTCGGCGCAGTTCTTCGGTCTGCAGGAGTCCCGGTACGAGGGACCCACCGGGATCGCCGGGGTATTCCAGAACGCCTGCGTGGCCGCCGGGATCCCGGCCGTCACGTTCTGGGCGGCGGTTCCGCACTACGTCTCCCAGCCGCCCAACCCGAAGGCCACCGTGGCGTTGCTGCGCCGGGTCGAGGACGTCCTCGATATCGAGGTGCCACTCGGGGATCTGCCGGCCCAGGCCGAGGAGTGGGAGCAGTCCATCACCGAGATGACCGCCGAGGACGACGAGATCGCCGACTACGTCGCCAGCCTGGAACAACGCGGCGACGCCGAGGTGGATGTCAACGAGGCGCTCTCCAAGGTCGACGGGGACACCCTGGCCGCGGAGTTCGAGCGCTACCTCCGTCGCAGGGGCCGCTGACCGGGGGCGTATATCTATACGCATGAAACTGGCACTGAGCGACGCGGATGTGGCGTTCCGTAATGAACTTCGCGAGTTCTTCACCAACACGTTCCCCGCGGATATCCGGGAACGCACCCGCAATGAGGATCTGAACTACCCCGAGGACGTCGTCACCTCGATGCGCATCCTCAACGAGGCCGGCCTGGCTGTGCCCAACTGGCCGACTGAGTGGGGCGGCAAGGACTGGTCGCCACTGCAGCGCCAGATCTGGGCCGAGGAGATGCGGATGGCATGTGTGCCCGAACCGCTGGCGTTCAACGCCAGCATGGTGGGTCCGGTCATCGCGCACTTCGGCTCGCAGGAGATCAAGGAGCGCTTCCTGCCCGCGACGGCAAACTGCGACATCTGGTGGGCGCAGGGCTTTTCCGAGCCGGAGGCCGGTTCGGACCTGGCCTCACTGCGCACCACCGCGGTGCGCGACGGCGACCACTACGTGATCAACGGGCAGAAGACCTGGACGACACTGGGACAGTTCGCGGACTGGATCTTCGTGCTGGCCCGTACCGATCCGGACGCCCCGAAGAAACAGGCCGGGATTTCCTTCATCCTGGCTGAGATGAACACTCCCGGTATCACCGTGCGCCCGATCAAGCTGATCGACGGCAGCTACGAGGTCAACGAGGTGTGGTTCGAAGACGTCCGCGTTCCGGTGAATCAGCTCGTCGGGGAGGAGAACGCGGGCTGGAGTTACGCCAAGTTCCTGCTGTCCAACGAGCGCACCGGTATCGCCCGGGTGGGCACCACCAAGGTGTGGCTGACCGAGGTCAAGGAGCGCGCCGCGAAGACCCCGGTGGGCAGCCCGACAGAGGGGGCCACGCTCATGGAGGACCCGCTGTTCGCGGCGCGGGTGGCCGAGGTGGAGAACGAACTGCTGGCCCTGGAGTTGACCCAGCTGCGGGTCGCCGGGGACGAGGCCGACGGCACGCCGAACCCGGCGTCGTCGATCCTCAAGCTGCGCGGCACCCAGCTGCAGCAGGCGGTGACCGACCTGCTGGTCGAGGTCGCCGGGCCCGACGCGCTGCCGTTCGACGCCGGGGACACCGTCGACTCCCCCGGCTGGGCGCAGCACGCCGCGCCGCGCTACCTCAATTTCCGCAAGACTTCGATCTACGGCGGCAGCAACGAGGTGCAGCGCACCATCATCGCCTCGACCATCCTCGGACTCTAGGAAACAAGGCCGCACATGAACTTTGACCTGACTGACGAGCAGCAGCTGCTGGCCGACACCACCCGGGATGTGCTGACACGCGCCTACGACAACACCGAGACCCGCAACAAAGTCGTCGACTCCGATCCGGGTTGGAATAGGGACGTCTGGGGCCAACTCGCCGAGATCGGCATCCTGGGCCTCGGGCAGGACGCCGAAGAGTCCGGTCCCATCGAGGTCATGGTCGTGATGACGGAGATCGGCCGCCGGCTGGCGCCTGAACCGGTCGCGGCCGCCGCACTCATCCCCGCCGCGACGATCGCCGAGCACGGCTCCGCCGAGCAGCGCGCACTGCTCGATGAGGTGGCCGCCGGTGAGCGGCTGCTGGCGTTGGCGCACACCGAGCCAGGACGGCGCGGAACTGCCGAGTTGGCAACGCGGGCAACCGAACAGGGCGGAAGCTGGACGCTGACCGGTCGGAAAAACCCGGTGCTGGCCGGGGACAGCGCCGATACACTGCTGGTCTCGGCCGCACTGCCGGGCGGCGGCAACGGACTGTTCCTGGTGGACGGATCCGGTGATACCGCCACGGTGACACGGCACGGTTACCGCACCTTCGACGGCCAGCGGGGTGCGGCGATCGCGTTCGACAACGCGCCTGCCCAGCCGCTGGGCTCTGGCGGCGACGCAAGCGACGCGATCGCGGCGACGGTGATCCGGTTCCAGTCGGCGCTGTGCGCCGAGGCAGTCGGGGCGATGGAAGAGTCCCTGCGCCTGACAACCGATTATCTGAAGAGCCGCAAGCAGTTCGGGGTTCCCTTGAAGGCATTCCAGACGCTCACCCAGCGGGCCGCCGACATGTATGTGTCGCTGGAACTGGCTCGCAGCATGAGCTACTACCTGGCGATGTCGGTGGACGACAAACGGTTCGATCCGATGATCGCGGCCCGGGCGAAATTGCAGATCGGCCGGTCCGGCAAGCACATCGCCGAGGAGTCCATCCAGTTGCACGGCGGTATCGGGGTCACCGCGGAGTATCCGATCGCCCACTACGCCGCACGGCTCACGGCCATCGAGGCCACCTTCGGATCGGCGACCGACAACCTGCGCTACCTGGTGAGCCAGGTGGGCAGCTACGGCACGGCTGTTCTGTAGCGCGAACTAGAGCGCCACACCCAGCAGGGCGTCCACCGCCGTGGCGACCAGACCCGGGGCAGCGGTGTCACGTCCGCCGAACTCCGCAGCGTCCTGCGCCCAGCCGTCGACGGCGGCGAGCGCCTTGGGGGTGTCCAGGTCGTCGGCCAGATAGCGGCGCACCCGCCCGATGAGATCGGTCGCGTCGGGGCCGGCGGGCATTGATGCTGCGGCGCGCCAGCGCTGCAACCGTGCTTCGGCCTCGGCCAGTACCTCATTGCTCCAGAACCGGTCGCTGCGGTAGTGGCCGGCCAGCAGTCCCAGCCGGATCGCGGCCGGATCCACACCGTCGGAGCGCAACCGCGACACCAGAACCAGGTTGCCCCGGCTCTTCGACATCTTGTGGCCGTCCCACCCGATCATCCCGGCGTGCACGTAATTGCGGGCGAATCTGCGCTGCCCGGTGGCGCATTCGGCGTGCGCGGCGGAGAACTCGTGGTGCGGGAAGATCAGGTCGCTGCCCCCGCCCTGCACGTCGAACCCGAACCCGATGCGGCTCACCGCGATCGCCGAGCACTCGACGTGCCAACCCGGGCGACCCGGCCCGAATGGGGAATCCCAGCTCGGTTCCCCGGGGCGGTGGCACCGCCACAGCAGCGCGTCGAGCGGATCGGCCTTACCCGTGCGCTGCGGGTCTCCCCCGCGCTCGGCGAAGAGCGACATCATCGTGTTGCGGTCGTAGCCGGACTCGTAGCCGAACTGTGCGGTCGCGTCCGCCCGGTAGTAGACGTCCGGGTACTGCGGGTCGTCGACGATATAGGCGGCACCGGAGGCCAGCAGCTTTTCCACCAGTTCGACGACCTCGGCGATCGCCTCGGTCGCCGCGACATAGTCCTGCGGCGGCAGCACCCGCAGTGCGGCCATGTCGTCGCGGAACAGGTCGGTTTCCCGGGTGCCGAGATCCCGCCAGTCGATACCGTCGCGCTCGGCCCGCTCGAACAGCGGATCGTCGACGTCGGTGACATTCTGCACGTAGTGCACCCGATGGCCGTTGTCCCGCCAGATCCGGTTCACCAGATCGAAGGCCAGATAGGTGGCGGCGTGCCCCAGATGGGTGGCGTCATACGGGGTGATTCCGCAGACGTACATCGTCGCGCATGCACCCGGCGCGGTGGGACGCACCTGGCGGTCGGCGCTGTCGTAGAGCCGCAAACCCGGTCCGCTGCCGGGCAACTCCGGGACGCCGGCGGCCGGCCACGCCCGCATCAGTGGTCCTTCCACATGGCGTCGAGCAGCAGTTCGGCCACGTCGGTACGGCACATCAGCAGATCCGGCAGATAGGGGTCGGGCTGGTTGTAGCGCAGCGGCGAACCATCGATCCGGGTGGCGTGCATCCCGGCGGCCTGTACGACGCCCGCCGGTGCGGCGTTATCCCATTCCCACTGGCCGCCGGCGTGGATGTAGGCGTCGGCATCACCGCGGACCACCGCCATCGCCTTGGCGCCGGCCGATCCGATCGCCACGAACTCGATGTCGAGGCGATCGCGCAGCAGCCAGAGCACCGCCGGAGGACGGTTGGAGCTGGCGGTGATGCGGATCGGACCGGGCCGCTGCGGTGGAGGCGCACTCACCTGGTCGCTGCGGTGCACCTCACCGAGGGCCGGCAGCGCCACCGCGGCGTCGGTGATGACACCCTCGCCGTCGTCCCCCGTGCGCTGCCAGAGCGCCACATGCACCGCCCAGTCCTGTCGGTAGGGAAGGGAGTATTCGCGGGTGCCGTCCAGCGGGTCGATGATCCACACCCGGTCGGCATGCAACCTCTTGAGGTCGTCGTGTGCCTCCTCGGAGAGCACCGCGTCGCCGGGGCGCTCGGCACGCAGCCGCTTGAGCAGAAGCGCGTTGGCGTGCACGTCACCGGCCTCGCCGAGTGCGTACGGGAAGTCGTGGCCCACGTCCTGGCGTACCGCGAGCAACAACCGGCCGGCCTCTTCGGCCAGCTCGGCGGCCAGCTCGGCGTCGGTGAGACTCACCCGGCCAGTATCTCCGACGACTACATTCGCTGGGTATGCGGATGAAGATCGTCGCCGTCGCCCTCGGTACGGCCTCCGCGCTGGGCACCGTGCTGGCCACCGCAGGGTGCGGGCCGGCACGGGCCCCTGACCCCCTGGCCGGCACATCGTGGGAGCTGGTGAGCATCGAGTCGATGGCACCCGATGAGCAACCCAGCACCACCATCGATGATCCCGGCAAGTACACCGTCTCGTTCGGCGGGGACGGCCGGGTGGCGTTCACCGTGGACTGCAACCGCGGCAACTCCTCCTGGCAGGCCGAATCGGCCGCCCCGGACTCCGGCAGCCTGCAGTTCGGACCGATCGCGCTGACACGGATGTTCTGCCCGCAACCCTCAGCCGACACCCAGGTGGCCGCCGCCCTGGGCCGCGTCCGCAGCTATCTGCTCGCCGATTCACAGCTACACCTGTCGCTGGAGGCCGACGGCGGGATCATGCACTGGCGGCCCGCAACCCCGTAGCGTCCTAGAAGGCAGGCCAGGGCAATGGCCGGCGGCCGTCGGGCGCGGGCATCACCGGGTCTTCGAGCAACCCGCGGATGCGCTCGCGCAGGGCGGCGAGTTCGGCGGCGGTGATGTGCTCACGGATCCGGGTGCCCAGCGCACCGCCGAGTTGGCCGTGCAGCACCTCGACATCGGCCATCGTCTCGTCGTCGATCGGCGCCCCGGCCCACCCCCACAGCACGGTGCGCAACTTATCGTGGACGTGCAATGACACTCCGTGGTCGACGCCGTACACCCCGCCGTCCACGCCAGCGAGAATATGCCCGCCCTTTCGGTCAGCGTTATTGACGATGACGTCGAACACCGCCATCCGGCGCAGCTGCGGATCATCGGCATGGACCAGCGTCACCTTGTCACCGGAGTAGTCGTAGGCGGTGAGCACCGAGAGGTATCCGGGCGGAACCAGATCAACGGCACACAGATCCACCAGCCCCACACCTACACCCTCCTCGGTGTCCTCGGGTTGATCCACCCACAACTGGACCATTCCCGGTCCCGCCGGCCCCTGCCGGATCACTGTGTGCGGCACGATGTTCCAGCCGAGTTCAGCCGACACCAGGAAGGCGACGAACTCCCGACCCGCCAATGTGCCGTCCGGGAAGTCCCACAGCGGCTGCTCACCGGCGACGGGTTTGTACACACACTGGGTGGTGCGACCGTCGTGAACCGCATCGCAGAGGAAAGTGGCGTTACTCGCGGTGCGGATCCGGCCGACCACCGTCAGCTCGCCGCACAACAGAACGTCAGGCCGCTCGTCGGGGTCGGTCACAGGTCCGATTCGCCCGCGTCGTCCCCGGCATCGTCCAAGCCGAACAGTCCGCCGCGCCGGTAGCCGTTCGTGCGGATGCACAGGTGGCCCGCCGGGTCCAGGGGTTCGTCACACAGCGGGCACGGCGGCCGGCCCGCCGAGATGACGAGATCCGATCGGACCGCGAACTGGCGCGCCGACTCCGGGGACAGGAACACCCGGACCGCGTCCGGGCCCTCCTCGGCGTCGTCGAGGATCACCGAGGCGTCGATGGCCGTCTCGCTGACGGCCAGCAGTTCCACCACCACGCACTGCGCCTCGGCGTCCCACCCCAGTCCCATGGTGCCGACCCGGAACTCGGAGTCGACCGGCATGACCAGCGGACCCGAGTCGGAGATGGCGGTCTCCGGCGGCAGCGGCGTACCGAACCGGCGGTGCACCTCGTCGAGCAGTGCGGTGATCCGCTCGGCCAGCACGGCCACCTGCTGCTTCTCGCACATCACCGAGATGACCCGCTTGTCGTGGACGGCCTGCAGATAGAACGTCCGGTTCCCGGGCTCACCGACGGTTCCGGCGATGAACCGGTCGGGGGTCCGGAAGACGTGAATTGCGCGGGTCATGGTCGCAACCAAACTACCGGCTGAGGAGGATCAGTCCGCCGACCCGCCGACCACAGCGTCCGCCTCGCCGACGTCGGGCTGCGTCGGCGCTGCGCTCAGCGCGGAGGCGAGTTGCGCCCCGGTGTGATTGACGTGCAGCACGAAGGGCCGGACCTTGGTGTAGCGGATCACGCTCATCGAGGCCGGGTCGGCGGTGATCCGCTGGAAGCTGTCCAGGTGGGTGCCCAGGGCGTCGGCGACGACGGCCTTGATCACGTCGCCGTGCGTACACGCGATCCACAGCGCGTCGCCACCGTGTTCGGCACGCAGTCGGCGGTCGTGCTCGCGCACCGCCGCGACCGCCCGCGCCTGCACCTGCGCCAGGCCCTCGCCCTCGGGGAACACCGCCGCGCTGGGCTGTTGCTGGACCACCGACCACAGAGGTTCGGTGACGAGTTCCTTCAGTGCCCGGCCGGTCCATGATCCGTAGTCGACTTCGGCGAGCCGGTCGTCGACCATCGGCTGCAGGCTCAGTGCGGCGGCCAGCGGCTCGAGAGTGAGCCGGCAACGCAACAGCGGCGACCGCACCAGCGCCTTGATCGGCAGGCCAACGAGGCGGCCGGGCAGGTCTTCTGCCTGCGCGAAACCCTTCTCGTCGAGTTCGACACCCTCGGATCGGCCGGCCAGGGTATGCGCGGTGTTCGACGTCGACCGGCCGTGCCTTAGCAGGATGACTGTCATGCGCGCCTCTCCTCGATCACCGGATGGATCATTCCTGGGTAGGTGATCACTGCGCGGCCACCACACCGGTGCCCAGCAGTGCCATCACCGTCAGCGCCAGCACCACGCGGTAGCCGACGAACCAGTACATCGCGTGATGGGTGAGAAAGCGCAGCAGCCATGACACGGCGATGAAGCCGACCACGAACGAGATCACCACGCTCACCGACAGCTGCACACCCGTGGCGCTCATGCCCTCACCCGACGGTGTGAACGCATCCGGCAACGAAAACAGTCCGGAGGCGAAGACAGCCGGGATGGCAAGCAGGAAACCGAATCTGGCGGCCAGCGCGCGGTCAAGACCAAGCAACAACCCGGCGCTGATGGTCGCCCCCGAGCGGGACACCCCCGGCACTAGGGCCAGACACTGGGCCAGGCCCACCAGCAGGCCGTCGCGCCAGCGCAACTGCTCGACGTGGCGATCCTGGCGGCCGACGTACTCCGCGACGGCGATGACGACTGAGAACACCAGCATCGCGGTGGCGATCACCCATAGGTTGCGCACCTCGTTGCGGATCGCGTCCTTGAAGGCGAAGCCGAGTACGCCGATGGGGATCGATCCGATGATGACGTACCAGCCCAGCCGGTAGTCGACGTTCTCGCGGCGGGCACGATCAAACAGCCCGCGCGACCACGCCACCACGATGCGGCCGATGTCGCGGGCGAAATACACCAGGACCGCGGCCTCGGTGCCCAGTTGCGATACGGCGGTGAATGATGCTCCCGCGTCTCCGGAGAAGAACAACCGGGAGGTGATGGCCAGATGTGCCGACGAGGAGACGGGCAGGAATTCGGTGAGGCCCTGCACCACGGACAGCACCACTACCTGCAGCCAGGACATACCTGTCACGTCCACCGCGTGACCGTATCCGATGGCGCCGTCGGCGATCGCCTCAGCGCCGAGGGTGTCAGCGCTGAGCGTCTCAGCGC
>JAIOQK010000382.1 GCA_021413425.1 Mycobacterium sp. | reverse complement strand
CCCCGAACCAGGGCATCGGCGCCGAGATGATGGCCGAGAAGTGGGGCCTGACCCGCACCATGCTCGATCAGTTCTCACTGGACTCCCACGAGAAGGCCGGTAAGGCGCAGGCGTCCGGTGCCTTCGACGATCAGATCGTCGCCATCAAGGATCCCGACGGCAACGTCATCACCAAGGACGAGGGCATCCGCCTGGGCACCACCCTGGAGAAGATGGCCGGACTCAAGCCGGCGTTCAAAGAGGACGGCGTGATCCACGCCGGCAACTCCTCGCAGATCTCCGACGGCTCGGGTGCGCTGCTGTTCATGTCGGCGGAGAAGGCGAAGTCGTTGGGCCTCAAGCCCCTTGCCCGTGTGCACACCGCCGTCCTGGCCGGTGCCGACCCGGTCATGATGCTCTCAGCTCCGATCCCGGCCACGCAGAAAGCGCTGGCGCGCTCCTGGCTGAAGGTCTCCGATATCGGCGCCTTCGAGGTGAACGAGGCCTTCGCGCCGGTTCCGATGGCCCCGATGGCCTGGCTCAAGGAGATCGGCGCCGATGAGTCCAAGCTCAACCCCAACGGCGGCGCCATCGCGCTGGGCCACCCCCTGGGCGGCTCCGGTGCGCGGATCATGACCACGCTGCTCTATCACATGCGCGACAACAACATCCGGTACGGCCTGCCGACCATGTGCGAGGGCGGCGGCCAAGCCAACGCCACCATCTTGGAACTGCTGTAGTGACGGACACGCAAGCCCCCGGCGCTCTCACCGAGCGCCGGGGCAACACCTTGATCATCACGATCAACCGTCCCGATGCGCGTAACGCCGTCAACTCCGCGGTCAGCATCGGTGTCGGTGAAGCCCTGCAGCAGGCGCAGGACGACAGGGACATCTGGGCCGTCGTCATCACCGGCGCGGGCGACAAGTCGTTCTGCGCCGGGGCCGATCTCAAGGCGATCTCGCGGGGGGAGAACATCTTTCACCCCGACCACCCGGAGTGGGGTTTCGCCGGTTTCGTCGAGCACTTCATCGACAAGCCGATCATCGCCGCAGTTAACGGCACCGCCCTGGGTGGTGGCACCGAACTGGCGCTCGCCAGCGACCTCGTCGTAGCCCAGGCAAGCGCGAAGTTCGGCCTGCCGGAGGTTAAGCGCGGTCTGATCGCCGCAGCCGGCGGCGTGTTCCGCATCGCCGACCAGCTGCCCCGCAAGGTCGCGATGCACCTGCTGCTGACCGGAGAGCCGATCAGCGCCGAGGAAGCCCTGCGCTGGGGGCTGATCAACGAGGTGGTCGCCGACGGCGACTCGGTACTCGATGCGGCGATCGCGCTGGCCGGGCGGATCACCGTCAACGCGCCCCTGGCGGTTCAGGCCAGCAAGCGGGTCGCGGCCGGTGCCGACGACGGTGCGATCACCGCTGAGAAGGACGCCTGGAAGCGGTCCAACCGGGAGATGCGTGTCGTCTTCGGTTCCGAGGACGCCATGGAGGGCCCGATGGCGTTCGCCCAGAAGCGCGCGCCGGTGTGGAAGGCCCGCTAGCTAAGCGGCGGCCTTCGGTGTCGTCGTCTCGGCGGCCACTGACGGCGTCGCTGAGGTCGCCGGGGCAGCCGATGTCGTCGGGCCGGCCGACTCCGACTCCGACGCCGTAGTCGTCGCCGTCGAACTGGTGCTCGGCGTCGCCGAGTCAGCCGCCTCAGCGGCCGGCGTCGGCGGTGTCAGCACCGTGTCGATCATGTAGATGTAGGCACCGCGGGCGGTGTAGGCGCAACTCACCCGGTTGTCGTTGACCTTGATGTCGCCACCCT
>JAIOQK010000381.1 GCA_021413425.1 Mycobacterium sp. | reverse complement strand
GGCTTGCGGGAGTGCGTCATCGGCGCGTCGGCCGACGGCAAAGCACCGCTGACCGAAGCCGACCTCGAGAAGCTTTTCCTGTCGCTGGCCTGAAGGCCGACTAACTCAACGGCCGCAGCACGATCGGCATGCCGTCGATCGGCACCGGCATCCCGGCGTAGTCATAGTGCGGTGTGTAGCCGGGCCGGGGCAGCTCCAGCCGGTAGCGGCGCAGCAGCCGGTGCATCACCGTCTTGATCTCCAGCTGACCGAACACCATGCCGATGCACTTGTGCGCACCGCCGCCGAACGGGGCGAAGGCGTAGCGGTGCCGCTTGTGCTCGCTGCGCGGTTCGGCGAAGCGGTCCGGGTCGAAGCGCTGCGGATCGGTCCACAGCTCCGGCAGCCGGTGATTCATACCGGGCCAGAGGTTCACGTTGATGCCCTCGGGGATGTAGTGGCCGAGGATCTCGGTGTCCCGGACCGCGCGGCGGATGCTGAACGGCAGCGGCGTCATCATCCGCAGGCTCTCGTTGATTACCAGATCGAGGGTCTCCAGCTTGTCGAGCGCGTCGATGTCCAGCGGACCGTCGCCGATCCGGGCTCCCTCGTCGCGGCAGCGCTGCTGCCACTGCGGGTTGGCGGCCAGGTGGTAGGCCATGGTCGTCAGCGTGGAGGTCGAGGTGTCGTGCGCGGCCATCATCAGAAAGATCATGTGGTTGACGATGTCGGCATCGGTGAAGCCGTTGCCGTCGTCGTCGGCGGTGTGGCAGAGCACGGTCAGCATGTCGGTGCCCGTCGCGCTGCGCCGCGCCTTCACCCGCTCAGAGAAATAGTCCTCCAACAGCTTTCGGGCCTGCAGCCCGCGCCACCACTTGAACGGCGGTATCGGCGTGCGGATGATCGCCCCGCCGGAGCGGGTGGTGGTGGTGAAGGCCCGGTTGATGGTGGTGACCAGTTCCCTGTCACTGCCGGGTTCGTGGCCCATGAAGACCACCGAGGCGATGTCGAGGGTCAGTTCCTTGACCGCGGGTGAGAAGAGAAACCGCGGATCGTTGACCGGCCAGTCGCGTGCCACCACCGCTGAGGCGACGGCGTCCATGCGCTCGATGTAGCCCGACAGCCGGGTCCGGGTGAACGCCTCCTGCATGATCCGCCGGTGGTACATGTGCTCGTCGAAGTCCATCAGCAGCAGACCCCGGTTGAAGAACGGCCCGATCACCGACGTCCACGCCACGGTGGAGAAGTCCTTATTCCTGTTGGAGAACACTTCTGCGGTCGCGTCCGGGCCGAGGGCCGCCACCGCGTTGAGCGCGGGGGTCTTGCTGTAGTGCACCGGCCCGAACTTGCGGTAGGTCTGAAGCACGTAGTCCGGTCCGCCGCGGAAGACCTCGATGAGGTGGCCCATGACCGGCAGGCCGGAGTTGCCCATGACAGGTTTCAGGCCGCTGCCGGGCGGCGGCTCGGCGAGGACGAACTCCTCCCACTGATGGGCGCGCAGTTTCTCGTCGAGCAGACCCATGCCCGGGATGGTGTTGAGCGTGGGCGTGAGCCGGCGTCGGGCTTGGTCGAGCAGATAGTGCGCGGTACTCACGCTGGCCATGCCGCAATCCTCGTGGCGCGACTTGACGCGTGTCAAGTTTCCCTGGGCGCTCGGCGTGGTGCATGGTGATCGAGTGAGCGCACCGCAGGACGATCTCGCTGCGCCCCGCCGGCGTGGGGACGTGATCGATGTGCCCCGCCGCCGCGGTGACAGACAGCGGCACGCCATCGTGACGGCCGTGCGCGAGTTGCTGCAGGAGAAGCCGTTCGCCGAACTGTCGGTCAGTTCGATCAGCGACCGGGCCGGGGTGGCGCGCTCGGGGTTCTACTTCTACTTCGACTCCAAGTACGCGGTGCTGGCGTACATCCTCGGTGAGGTGGCCTCCGAACTTGAGGAATTGACCGGCGACTTCGCGCCGCGCAGTGACGGCGAGACCCCGGCGCAGTTCGCCAAGCGGATGATCGGAAGCGCGGCGGCGGTGTACGCCCACAACGACCCGGTGATGTCGGCCTGCAACAGCGCGCGCGGCACCGACGCGGAGATCCGCGATATCCTCGACCGCTACAACGAAGCCGTCATCGACCAGATCGTTCCGATCGTGGAAGCTGAGATCGTCGGCGGCACAGCAGATCCGATCGCCGACGACGTCCATGCACTGGTGCGCACCCTGTCGGCGATGACTGCGTTGACACTGTCGGGCGAATCGTTGTTCACCGGCCCCGACCGTGACATCGAGCGCGCCGTCGATGTGCTGGAGAAGCTGTGGCTGCACGCCCTGTGGGGCGGGCAGGCCGCCGGCTAGGGGAGCACATGGGGTTCGACGTGACGGGCAGACGCGCCCTGGTCACCGGTTCGGCCAGTGGGATCGGCCGGGCGATCGCGCTGCGACTGGCCCGCGGCGGCGCGACGCTGTACCTGACCGACGTCAACGCCGAGGGTCTGGCCGAGGTCGTGGCGCTGGCGCGGGAGGCCGGCGCCGAGGTGGCCGAGCACCGAGCCCTCGACATCGCCGACTACGACGCCGTCGCCCGTTTCGCCGCAGACATCCACACCCGCCACGTCGCGATGGACATGGTGTTCAACGTCGCCGGGGTGTCGGCCTGGGGCACCGTGGATCAACTCACCCACCAGCACTGGCGCAGCATGATCGACATCAACCTGATGGGCCCCATCCACGTCATCGAGACGTTCCTGCCCGCGATGGTCGCCGCCGGCCGCGGCGGGACTCTGGTCAACGTGTCCTCGGCGGCCGGACTGGTGGCGCTGCCCTGGCATGCGGCCTACAGCGCCAGCAAGTTCGGGCTGCTGGGTCTTTCGGAGGTGCTGCGGTTCGACCTGGCGCGCCACCGCATCGGCGTTTCGGTGGCGGTGCCCGGTGCGGTGGACACCCCGCTGGTGCAGACCGTCGACATCGTGGGGGTGGACCGCGACCACCCGACGGTCCAGCGCTGGGTGCAGCGGTTCAGCGGGCACGCGATCCCCGCCGACGTCGCGGCCGAGAAGATCCTGGCCGGGGTGGCCCGCAACCGCTTCCTGATCTACACCTCGGCCGACATCCGGGCGCTGTACGCCTTCAAGCGGCTGGCCTTTGGGCCCTACAGCCTGGTGATGACGAGGGTCAACGTCTTCTTCACCCGCGTGCTGCGCCCGCGCAGCCGTGCCCTGCCGCCGGACTGACCTGGCGACAACCACGTCTGTGAGAGGACGAAGAACAATGGCGGGTATCACGGTCCTGGCCCTCGTCGGAAGCTTGCGCACCGCGTCGATCAACCGGCAGCTCGCGGAGTTGGCGGCGCAGTCGGCCCCCGACGGGGTCACCGTCGTCGTCTACGACGGACTCGGCGATCTGCCGTTCTACAACGAGGACATCGACACCGCGGACGCACCGGCCGCGGTGAGCGCCCTGCGCACGGCGGCGGCCGACGCCGACGCGGCCCTGGTCGTGACGCCGGAATACAACGGCAGCATCCCCGGTGTGCTGAAGAACGCCATCGACTGGCTGTCGCGGCCGTGGGGTGACGGCGCGTTCAAGGACAAGCCGCTGGCCGTCATCGGGACCGCACTG